>JBATHN010000933.1:0-1686 GCA_049666885.1 Desulfobacterales bacterium | reverse complement strand
AGCGTTTACAGGGCACCGCATCTTCTTTGTTGTCGGGCACTTGAAGTACAAAAGTACGTCTGCGCGCCCGACGCCTTGCATCTGCGGCACCCTGTAAACGCTTACAATTAGGTGGTTTGAAGCGCATCGGACGCTGAAGCCCCGTGAACGGTTACATTTTCTGCAAGTTCAAGGAAATCACGCTAAAGACGTGACAAGTCAAATAATGGCGCGGAGGTGCACTGCTGCGCGCCGCACAAGCGATTCCGCCGGCCCGTCACGCCATAGGCGTGATTGAGCCGAAATTGCGGAAAAGGGCCTTTTCTGGCCGGAAACCAACTACACCGGTACCATCATCACCGGACAAGGTGCCTTTTCGAAAATGGTCATGCCCACGTAATTCACCCTCGACAGGTTCGGTTTTTCCGACTCGTTGTGGGAACCTATAAGGATGAGATCGGCCCCAATGCGACCGGCCATTTTGCAGATTTCAAGCCCAGGATCAGCCGGTGCGCATTCAAATTTGAGAATCGGCGATTCGCCCAATTGAGGTTTGACTTCTTCCTCGAAATTCTTATTCGCTTCCGCTACCATTTCTACGATTCTCGGATCTTGTCGATCGATTGTTGCCAGGCGGTAGTTGAGCGCGTGATAAATATACAGTTCGGAATTCTGATCTTTTGCCAGTTGCACGGCCTTATTAAGCGCTGCTTTGCAATTGGGGGTGAATTTGAAAGCCATTAAGATGCGTTTGAACATCACGGTTCTCCTCTCCCCTTATTTTTTTCAGTGTACGTCTGATTAAAGATTATTGCAGATCACATGCCAAATTAAAGCAGCGCTTACATTAACGATTGATCATCATCTAACCTTTTGATATCAATAAATTTAGTTGAAATAATTCGATCTGAAGTTCAGGCGGTAGCTGAAAAGGAGGCAATCGGTGTAAAGGGGCTATATGGAAATTTGCATATGCTATGTCTATCCAGTTTACATCTGCTAGCAGATTACTTTTCTATTAGTCCCTTATCACTCAAATTGAATGTCGCTTGTGTAGAAAATTTTTTGTGGTCTCTGGAAAACATTGTCAGATTTGGATTTACAGAAATTTAAAACAAAATCAACTTTTTCAAAATTTTGGTTCCGGCTTGTCCGGGTTGGGTATAGGACCGTTAAGTTTCATGTGAGGGTTAAGGGCGTCACTGTATACGAACGAATGCCGGACCTCTTCAGCGATCCTATCATATAATGAAAAAAGACCTCATCGTCAGCCTCTTCGTTCACGACATCAAGGCCCCGCTCGCGGTGATCGATGTGGGCGCCAGATCCTTGTCGGGCCACACCGATCGGCAAGTTCCCCTGTCTCATGAACAAATAGAGTTGTTGCGTAAAATAATTGAGATGAGAAACCTGGCGGTGTCGGTGCTGAATAGGGTCCTGGGGATGGGTCAATCCAAAAAAACAGATCGCCCGATTGTCAATTCCGGTTCTTTGAGACGGCTTTTTCAAACCATGATAAAATGGGTCAGCCGGTTCTTGAAAAGACCCGAAAGCCTGCAACAATCCGCGTCAACAGCTTCGGCTTTGGATGAACTCAAGACGATTCTTTTAACCATCGCAGAACACATAGATCTTTTTCAAAAAAGTGTTGATTCTAATGGAGCGCTGACACCAAAGAGGGCCAAAACAACGAGTCGCATTCTGAGG
>JBATHN010000932.1:0-3455 GCA_049666885.1 Desulfobacterales bacterium | reverse complement strand
AATGACAAACAGTGATTCGTCGGCGGCCCGGCCGCTTCGACACCGACCAAATAAAATGGCTGAAGGAAAATACGTCACCTTCAGCCATTTCTTGAGACCATCGACAAACAGGCTGCCGCTTTATGTCGGCGCCCGTGCCGCCGTCCCCACCATCAGTGCTCCAGCCTCAGTCCCCAGCCCTCGAACATGTACATGATGCCGAACCCGTACCAGAGGGTGTAGACCACGTAAAAAACGAGTGAGAAGATCACGATGCCGTACTTGTCGGATATTTTCTGAGGCTCGATCTTGTAATAGTTATACGAAATCTCCACGGCTTTTTTCCCGACCGTGGCGGCAATCTTGGCCTCCTTGAAATTCTTCTGTTGGTTCAGGTCCTTCTCCATGGCATTGATGGCCGACCACCAGTTGAAGAGCACCTGGCGTTCCCCGTAACCGTATTTGTCGGCCACTTTCTGCCCGTCGTTATAATACATAGCATCGCTGTCCTCCAGGCAGCCGGAAAGAATCTGTCCCATATCGCCGGAAACCTTCAGTTTTTCGCCGCTGGCCTCGGCCGTCGCACCGGTCTTTTGGAACAGCAGGACGGTCTGCTGAGCCTGTTCGACGCTTTTCATGGTCAGATTGACATCCACCGTTTTTCCGTCGAAAGGCTGCACCTCCTCCTTGAGTTTGGGGATGTAGTAGGCCGACCCCTTGGAAATGGAGTTGTACAGCGAATCCAGGTAATTCAGACCGTTATGGCCATTGAAAACCGGCATGAAGAAGATCACCAGCACCACGATGAAGGCCACCATCATGGCGAAACCTAAACTGAATGTCTTTTTGTTCGCTATCATGCTGGGGCCTCCTCTCCCTTCAGTTTTTTAATGTTGGTCAGAAACGTGCCGATGACCCAGACCCCGAACCCGCCGATGACGATGAAAAACAGCCAGATCCCGATGGTTTCCAAGACGGCGCCGGTTTGCTTGGAAATTGGAATGATGCCCATTTGACCCAGCTTGGCGGGCAGCGCAAAAATCCGGTTTGCAAACCCGGCCAGGACGGACATGGCATAGAACCCGCGGATCGTGATCCCTTTGACAACCTTGGTGACCAGGGCCCCGATCTGAATGCCGAGCAGGGAGCCGAGCAGCATCCCCATGGCCAGTGTATAAAAGATGAACCCGTAGATGGCGTACTGGCTGATGGCGGCGTAGCCGGCCGTGAAGACGATCTGGAAAATGTCCGTTCCGACCGTGGTCATGGAAGAGACGCCCAAAAAGTAAACAAAAATAGGAAAGGTCAAAAAGCCGCCCCCCACACCCATGATACCGGCGGCGAGTCCGACGAGGGCGCCGCTCAACACCAGAAACACCCACGAAATACTGCGCCCGCCCGGCACCAGATCCTGGTCGAATCTCACCATAGGAGGAACGTTAATGGCCTGCAGCTTCTTGGGCAGGCTGCCCATATCGGTCCCTTCGTCCTTGGCGTGGGCACCACCGCCGCCGTGGGTTGTGGTCACCTTGGCCGAGATTTTGCGGGCCCGCAGGTAGTCGATCATCGAGTATAAGCCCAGGAAACCGAGCATAAAGGAGTAAACCGTAGTGATAAAGGCATCGCTGAGCACCGGGTTGATTTCATAAAGCACCCGGTTGATCACACCGCCGGCTGTCGCACCGATGATGGCCCCGATAAGAAAGACCAGCGCCAATGGCACCGAAACATTGCCGAGCTTGCGGTGGATCACGCTGCCCATGATGGCCTTGGCGAAAATGTGAAACAAATCGGTCCCGACGGCCAGGATGCCCTTGACGCCGGCACTCATCAGGGCCGGCGCTATGATGAAACCGCCGCCGGCACCGATGCATCCGGTGATCAGTCCGGCACCCAAACCGATGAGAATCGACACGACGAATATGCCCATGGTGTAAAAAGACGGCAGATAGGCTTCCTTACCGCCGATAATACTGGGCAATGTGCTGCCGATCTGATCCGCGAAGGCGAAACCGCCGATAATGACGGGTAGCATCAGCAGGCCGAGGATGAACACCCGTTTACGGTCCCGCAGGATGGTGGTCGCATTGCGGATTTCCCACTCGGCAAACCGCTGTGCGCCGTAAGTCATGAACTGGCCCCACTGTCTGAAAAATCCCATATCAACTCCTTGCCGTTGGAAAGGTTTCACGGTTGGCGCGGCCGGAACTGACCGGTGGCCTCCCTTGCCGAACGCAACCCAAGAGGGTCTCCCCCATAACCGCCAGGAGAAGACACTCCGCCGGGCCGGCGCGGCTTACGTGTAATGTCGGGAGAAAAAGCAAGGGGTGTGCCAAGCTGGAGCATTCGCATTACTTCATTTAAGCGCCTATTATTACAGTTAATTGACCAAGTTGTGATAAGGTCCAAGACGATCGTGCGCAGTTAAGGGTGTCGGTATTTTTTACAGGCTGTAAAGGAAGGGATCGTTTTGGGTAAAAATTCCAAATCGCAAATAACAAATAGCAAACAAAGCACAATTACCAAAAATCGAAATTCCAAACTATTCGTTCTTGATCTTATTTGAATTTGGATATTGTAAATTGGAATTTATGTGTATCTTGGCGCTTGTATTTTGGTATTTGGGATAATTTTAAGCCGGCGGGCAAGCCCTGAAATCTGATATCTAAGCCAACACTGCCGATGGTCATTGTTCGTATTAAGGTTGAAAGTGCAGCGGCACCGCAGTTGAGGGGAGATTTTAAGGGAGAAACCAGTCCTGCTGGGGGCGTTTATCGGAAGTCGTTCATCATTGAACCGAATCAAAGTTGTGCGGTGGCACCTCAATCCAATCAGACGCCGGCGGCGTCTTTTTTTTGGGCCTCGATCTTTTTATCCTGAATCGCCTTTTTCTGGTAGGCGTCCTGCAGTTTGTAGAGCAGTTGATCGATTTCGATCGGTTTCATGAGGTAGTCGAAGGCGCCCAGTTTCATCCCCTCGATCGCCACTTCCACATTGGCGTGACCGGTCAGCATAATGACCTCGACCAGTGGGTGGCGCGCCTTGATTTCCCTGAGGGTCTGGATACCGTCCATTCCCGGCATGCGCACATCGAGCACCACCACGTCCACCGCATTTTGGTCAACATGTTTGAGGGCATCGGCGCCGCTGTAAACGCCGTGAACGTGAAGCTGCCGCATGCCGAGCCGTCTCACCAGGGTGTCGGTGAAATCCGGCTCGTCATCCACCAGCAAGACGCGAAAAGTTTCCACGTCTAAGCACCTCCTCTTCTGCAACCGACGTCCGGAACCAACCGTCGCCCGATTACCGTCCGCTTGTCGTTTGACCTGTTATAATTGCCGATTTGCTTTTTACGGCTGTTCCGGGTTGCGTAAGCATCCGCCGGTCTTCCGAGATATGGCAGAGAACCGACAACATACCGTGTCCGACCGGATGCGTAAAATGGTCCGACCGCGCAAAACTATACCCAAGCCACC
>JBATHN010000931.1:0-3805 GCA_049666885.1 Desulfobacterales bacterium | reverse complement strand
CCTCTCAACAGGCAACCATTGCCAGGTTACCCAAGCTTCAAATTCCAAATAAATCTCAAATCTCAATATCCAAGGACCCAAACAGGTTTGACATTTTGAATTTTGGTCATTGTGATTTGTTTGTTATTTGTTATTTTCGATTTGGAAATTTTCACCGAAACTTAAAAGTTTCCTCTTCGATCAGAGTGGTCTCGCGGCCATAGGCGTCGCAGAACCCTGAACCGAGGTTTTCCGTATTGACGGATCGGCTCACTTTACCTATATGAATTCAGTTTACGCACATCTATTTCCAACACCGCGTTTCCGCCGGAGGCGTTTATTCAGACTGCGTCGACAAAACCGTACAAGGAGGCAGAGGATGAAAAGAGTCACGCTGGCGCTATGCGCCCTTATCGCTGCAGTGAGCCCGGCCCTGGGTATGGCTCAAACCTATCGGATATCAGTGAGCCAGATCGTGGAGCATCCCGCTTTGAATGCGGTGCTGAAGGGTTTCCAGGACTACTTGAAAGAAAACAATATCTCGGCCGAATACCAGATCCACATTGCCCAGGGCAACATGGCCACGGCCACCCAGATCGGCAACCAGATCATGGGCGAAAAGCCGGACCTGATCCTGACCATCTCCACACCCACCTCTCAGGCCTGTGTGCAGGCCCTCAAAAAGTCGCCTCAAATGCAGAAAACACCGCTGCTGTTCACCGCCGTGACCGATCCGGTCGAAGCCGGCCTGGTTAAAAGTCTGGAGAAACCGGGTGGCAATATCACGGGTGTGTCGGACATGCTGCCGGTGGCGGAACACTTGAGGATGGTGAAAACCTTTCTACCCGACCTGAAAAAACTCGGCTTTCTGTACAATGCCGGCGAGGTCAATTCCAAGATCCTGGTGCCCATTTTTATCCAAGAGGGGCGCAAGCTGGATATCGAAATTGTCGAGGCCACGGTTTCCAAATCGAGTGACGTTTACCAGGCCGTTAAAAGTCTTGTCGGACGGGTCGATGCTGTTTTCGTGCCCACCGACAACACGGTGGTTTCCGCTCTGGAATCGGCCATCAAGGTTTGTGAGCAAAACAAGCTGCCGCTGTTCAACGCCGATGTCGATTCGGTCAAACGCGGCTCCATCGCGGCCATGGGATTCGACTATTACAAACACGGCTATCAGACCGGTGCCATGGCCCAGCGCATTCTGCAGGGGGCCGATCCGGCGGTTACACCGGTTGAAACCCAGAAGGAGCTGCTCTTGGACATAAATTTAAAAGCGGCCCGCAATATGGGGGTGACCGTGCCCAAAGCGCTGTTGGACAAAGCCGACACCATTATTGAGTGACCTGAAAATGGGCGAATGCGACGCTTGAAATAAGCTGGTTACAGTAAAATGTCCTGGTATGCATTCATCGGCGCCCTGGAGCAGGGGTTTGTCTACGGCATTATGGTGCTCGGGGTATATCTGACTTTTCGGATCCTCGATTTCCCCGACTTAACCGTTGACGGTAGCCTGCCCCTGGGCGCTTCGGTTTCAGCGGTGGCCATTACCCACGGTGTGAATCCCTTTGTATCCCTCGGTCTGGCCGCTGCGGCCGGATTCGCGGCCGGTGCGGTCACCGCCCTGTTGAACACCAAGCTGAAGATCCTGCATCTGCTGGCCTCCATCCTGACGATGATCGCCCTTTACTCGATCAACATCCGGATCATGGGCGGTCCCAATGTTTCGCTGCTCGGAGCCGACACCGTGCTCGATCTGATCACGACCTCCGGCCTGCCGGGCTACCTGGCCGCGCCCGTTGTGTATGCCGGTATCGCGCTGGCAATCACCGGTGCCATCATCTGGTTTCTGAATACCGAACTGGGCCAGGCCCTGATGGCCACCGGCGACAATCCCCAGATGATCACCAGCCAAGGCGTCAACACTGACACCATCATCATACTGGGGGTGGGCCTATCCAATGCCCTGGTGGGCTTCAGTGGGGCGCTGGTGGCCCAAAACCAGGGAGCTGCGGATGTCAACATGGGGGTCGGCACGATCATTGCGGGCCTGGCATCGGTGATCGTCGGGGAAACCATTTTCGGCAAGGAGGGGATCGCCCGGGCCTGTCTGGCCGCGCTTTTCGGTTCGGTCGTCTACCGCCTGGCCATCGCGCTGGCCCTGGGGCTCGAACTGGGCCGTTTTTCGTTTACTCCCAGCGACCTGAACCTGATAACGGCCGTCTTGGTGGTTATGGCTCTGGTCGCGCCCAAAATCAAAAGCCGGTTGCAAGCCAGATGATCGAGTTAAAGGCCTTTACCAAATATTTTCATAAAGGCAGCATCAACGAGGTGCAGGCACTCGAGAAAATCGATTTGACGATCAGCCGGGGCGAATTTATCACCATCATCGGCTCCAACGGCGCCGGCAAATCGACTCTGCTCAACTGCCTGGCCGGGACTTACATGCCGGATGGCGGTCATCTCCTGCTCGACGGACAAGATATCGCCCACTGGCCCGAATATCGCCGGGCCAGATTTATCAGCCGCGTTTTTCAGGATCCGCTGCTGGGCACCTGTGCTTCGCTGAGTGTCGAGCAGAATTTGGCCCTGGCCCTGCGTCGTGGCCGGCGCCGGGGGTTGAGGATCGGCGTCAAAAAGGCCGAGCGCGTGATATTTGGCCAAGCCTTGGAGAAATTGGGTCTGGGACTCGAGAAGAGGCTGCGGAGCAGGGTAGGGCTGCTTTCCGGCGGTCAGCGTCAGGCGTTGACCATGCTAATGGCCACCCTTATCAAGCCCGACATCCTCCTGTTGGACGAACACGCCGCCGCCCTCGACCCCAAGACCGCCCGGCAGATCCTGGACCTCACCACCTCGATTGTCAGCGCACAGCAGATCACCACCTTGATGGTAACCCACAATATGAATCACGCCCTGACCTTCGGCAACCGCCTGATCATGCTGCATCGCGGTAAAATCATCTTCGATATCCAGGGAGAAGAAAAAGCCGCGCTGAAAAAAGAAGATCTGATTGCCCGGTTTTACGACCGGCAAAAAGAAGAACTCTCCGCCGACCGGATGCTGCTGGGGTAGACTGGTATCGCAAGGCCCAAGTATCTCCTTTGTCTACGCTTCTCACATTGGTGCGAAAATCGAATCAGACCCGAAAATAGAAACTTGAAACTCGAAACTCAGACCCCGGAACCCGGAACTAGTGGTGACTTAAGGAACATGAGCATCTAGTCGTTAAAATTGATGATATCCTTTAACTGACAAAACTGACTTAACCGACTCAACTGGCACAACCGCTTTATCGCGAAAACAGAATTTTCATGCACCGTGGTGGCCCGAGGGCCATAAGTGTTTATCTTAGAATATACTGTTTTTCATGCGGAGGAGATAATGCAAAAATCATGGTCCTACAAAACCTACGAGATTAAAGAAGGGCTAAAACCCGGCAGTTCAACGTTTCGTTATTTTTTTGTCGTTTCCGAAAGCGGAGAGAAAAAATGCAACTATTGTGTTTGGATAGTGGATGATGCCTTGTCCCGGTTCGACCCGTCCAAAGATTTTAACGCAATTGTTTCTTCCAAAACAGAAACCTGGCACCGATGGGTCAAGGAAAAAATCGATGCGGCAGATTTCAGAAACCGAGTGTTGAAATTCGACAAGGCCGGCGAGCAGGAGATCAACCTGTCGGAAATGAGGGAACATGTCGAGATGGATAGTTAGTGTACGTCCATAAACGGCATCTTTCGGCCCGGGCCGGCGTTCTCGCTCTTTGCAATCCTCGACGTAGCCCTGCTACGCCTGCGGTTGCAAGATCGCTGCGGCCTTGGCCTTGGCC
>JBATHN010000930.1:0-2217 GCA_049666885.1 Desulfobacterales bacterium | reverse complement strand
ATTCTATCTGGTCTCTGTTTAATGGCGGGGCTATTGGAACGAGGGTGAGCTTGCTTCAGATTTTAGGTGTCCTCCTCGAACTTGGGCGGAGCCGAGTTCAAATCGGCGGATGAAGCAATCGGTGCCGCCTGCCCGGGGAGCGTGCGGATGTGCAGGTCCCGTTGGGGGAAGGCAATTTCGATGGCCAGTTCGCGGAAGCGCCGGTCGATGTCGCAGCGGATCTGGCTGGGTACCGTCCAGAAATCGTCTACGTGGACCCAGATGCGCAGGCGGAAGATCAGCGCGCTGTCGGCATGATCGGTGAAGAGCACGTCCGGCCGCGGGTATTTTAAAACCCCGCGGGTGTTTTGCGCAATGTCCAGCAGCGTTTTCTGCACCAGGTCGATATCCGACCCGTAGGCGACCCCAACATCGAGGTTGCGCCGCATCCGCTTGTCCTTAAAACTCCAATTGGTCACCTGCTGACTGATGAATTCCGAGTTGGGGATGATCACCGAGGCGTTGTCGAAGGTCTGCACCACGGTGGCGCGCACGTTGATTTTTTTGACTTCGGCCCACAGACCACCAACCTCGACATAATCCCCGACCTGGATGGGCCGTTCGAACAGAAGGATCAGGCCGCTGATAAAATTGTTGAAGATGTTCTGCAACCCGAACCCGATCCCGATGCTGAGCGCCCCGAAAATCACCGCCAGCGAAGTGGCATTGACGCCCAACGTACCCAGGGCCAGTATCAGGCCCAGCCCCCAGCCAAGATAGCTCGTAATCGTGAGAATCGAATCCTGGAGCCCGCGTTCAAACGCCTGCTTGTCCAGGATTCTTTCCTTCAACAACTCCCGCCCGACGCGCACAGTCAATTGGGTTATAAAAATTATGGCAATCGCCAGCACAATACCTTTTGTACTGAGGTTCAGGCTGCCGATCGTAATCGTGAGACCAAAAAAGTACCACAATCGCGACCAGATAAAACCCGAGGGGTCCCAAACCCATATCATGCCTGCCGCCAGGCCGAAAAACCAACCGACCCGGGCAAGCTGGATCAGTGACCAGCGCCAATGATGGGCGCTGGTCAGCGGATTTTCTGCGTCAGCCGCCAGCTCGACTCGAAAGTCACGGTGCCATTCCTGCACGGCGTTCAGGCTGATCCATCCCCAGAACAGCAGCGCCACCGACTCGGTCCAAGACCTAAACCAGTGACCCGCCAGAGTGCCATAGCCGACCAGGACCAGCAGCAGGGCTCCGCCGAAAAAAAGGTAGGTCCACCCTTTGATCAGCGCGATCCTTTTCGGATCGGGCGCGGACTGGCCCTCGCGCGCCCCCGCGACCACAACCGGTTTCATCCGTCGCCAGAAAAAAACGGCCCAGGCCAGTAAAACTGCCGACACAAAGGCCCTCGCCATCCAGGCCAACAGGCTGGATCGGCCCTCGACCCAGAACAGTACAAGAGCAACAATGCCCGCTGCGCGGTAAAACCGTAAAAAACGCTTGAGATGAAGGGATACGAAAGACCGCAAGTCGGTCGGCGGACCGCGAAATCCATGGTTGAGATAATCCAGTCCCCAGCGGGTTACCATCAACACAAGGAAAATAAAAAACAAAAAGCGCCCCAGATCGATATTGAGGAGCGAAAACTGCGCGGAACTGTAAAATCCGAAGAACAGCGTCATGCCAAGGAGCGGAAGGGAGCGTCGCAGCAGGAACAGCCCCAGCCGGCGAAAGTGCCACTGCGGGCCCTCACACCTTTCTTCGATTCGCTTAAGGATGATCCGGTACCGGACCGGAAGCACGATGATCAATACCAGCGCTGTCAAAAAAACAGACCACGGGCCAAAGCCACCCATCTTGGTCCGCTCCCATAGGGCTTTCCACGTCGCGGAACTGAAAAATACCGTGATACGGCCCCGGAAAAATCGCAGCTCTTCCCGCAAAGCCTTGCCGCTCAGATCACGGAAAGGGTCAACACGTTCAAGAAGCGATGCCTTTTTCAAACTTACCAGTTGGGCCGTCATTTTTTCACCGATCGCCTTTTTGGCTTCCAGAGTGGACTTAATCCGGTCCAGCAGGTCTCCGTAGGCTTTCAAATAGCGCTCGCCGAGCTGTTTCTTTTCCTTGAGAACCTGAAGCAGTTCTTGAGTGGCGGCGTCCAGTTGCTGCTTCTGGACGTCGGATAACTGAGACTGCCGAATATCGGCGATCTGATTCTGGGCCAGTTCGATG
>JBATHN010000929.1:0-2584 GCA_049666885.1 Desulfobacterales bacterium | reverse complement strand
GGGCAGGATCGCTCGAGACACGGAGATCACAGTGAAATTCTTTACCCTTTCTGCTGAGAGGGCAGAAAGGGTAAAACATCAGTTTTTCAAAATTATCTGGCACAAAAAAACGTTGCAAACCCAGTATGTGCAGCTATTTTATAAACTATCGTTTATCGAAAGCACCTGATTTATCTTAACGGGAATTATACACTAATGTCGGTCCTTTGACAAGATATGAGTAGTTTTATTGCTCGATAAATGCTCGGTTGACAGGACAAGCGCCATCCCATAAAAATCAGCGGTTGAAATTGGTTCAACCTAAACAGTTTACGATCTCTGCGGCTCTGGGTGTATTCAATGTCATTATCTTGAGGGGCATCTTTTTAAAGCCCCCTTTTCATAGTGGGGGACTTTAGGCCTCAAGTTCATAGCCTTTCCCTTTCCAGCGTTGACTTTTTTTGACCCTGGTGGCAAATTGAATTATCATATACCTTAATATGTAATTCATTCGGGAGGATAAAATGAGAAGCACGATTACGGCCAGGGGGCAAACGGTTATTCCGGCGGAGATTCGGCGGCGTTTTAAATTGGACCCATCGAAAAAACTGGAGTGGATCGTTGATCACGACGGGATTAAGGTCGTGCCTGTCACAGCCGATCCGATTGACGCCTTTCGCGGACGGGGTAAAGGCGGTTCGGTTAAACGGCTACTTCAGGACCGCAAACGTGATCGCGTGCGTGAATGAAACGATACCTGCTTGATACATCGGCTTTCCTCGCGCTTCGAGATGATGAGGACGGCGCCGGACAGGTGGCGGACATCCTGCGGATGGCCCAAACAGAAAACGCCCATTGTTTTGCTTGCTTTTTAACGCTGATGGAAGTTTTTTATCGTGTCTGGAAGGATGAAGGCGAGCATGAGGGCCGGCTGGCTTACGAGCAGTGTCAAACCCTTCCGGTAAACTGGATACACGGAAACCGGCAACTGCTCGAAAAAGCCGCTGAAATCAAGGCCAAAGATGGACTGTCCCTGGCCGATGCGTGGATAGGCGCCAGTGCGATTTTAAACGACGGTGTTCTGGTGCACAAAGATCCTGAATTCGAAGCACTGGATTGCGCGCAGTTGCGCCTGCCGTATAAGGGCCCCAGCAAGACATAATTCCACATCTTGCTTGTCTTTTGGCCCGTCTGTTTGCCTATATGGTGCGTTACATCCAACGACACATATCTCGATATGCGCCGCTGGATGTGCCTTGTAGACGAACCCAAATCCGGCGCAATCTTGTGGAATTTTTCTTACCGTGATTCTAAATTTCCGGTTATCGTGAAAATTAAACAATAATCCTGAATTCCTGACCGGCATCGCGGACAACATTTTTATTTTTCAAGAGTTAATTGGTTAACAAACATACCATTGACTACTTGAATCCTTGACCCCTCGATTCCTTGACCCGTTTCTCCAAAAAAATCAGGAGAAGAACCATACATGACGCTGCTTATTCTACTTTACTTTCTGAGCGCTGTTCTGCTGACCCTTTACGGGATCAACAGTCACGTGATGATCCATCTCTTCAAAAGGCGCTATGCCCGGCGGCGGCGGGAAGACCGTATCGTTGTTTCCAATTTCTATGGGGGTGAGGTTCCGCTGAATGATCCCCAGCCTTTCGAGCAGAGGTTGCCGACTGTCTCCACGCAGCTGCCGATCTTCAACGAGTTGAACGTGGCCGAGCGATTGATCGACGCGGCTGCGGCCATGGTTTACCCTCGGGGCCGGCACGAAATCCAGGTTCTGGACGACTCGACCGATGAGACGCGGCAGATTGTCGCCGCCAAAGTGGTGGAGTTGTGGCGGCAAGGAGTGAACATCAAACACATCACCCGCAAGGACCGCAAGGGTTTCAAAGCCGGGGCCCTGCGGTACGGGCTCGAGCGGGCGTCAGGTGAATACCTGGCCATATTCGATGCCGATTTCGTACCGCCGCCGGATTTTCTGCTGAAATCGATCCCCTTTTTCATTAAGGATTCGCGGCTTGGATTTGTACAGGGCCGCTGGGGACACTTGAACCGCGAGGAGAGCTTTGTCACCCGGCTGCAGTCGATCGGAATTAACGGTCATTTCATGATCGAACAGTCGGCCCGGAACTTCAGCGGCCTTTTTATGAACTTCAACGGCACGGCCGGCATCTTCAGAAAGACGGCCGTCCTGGATGCCGGCAACTGGCAGGACGACACCCTGACCGAGGACATGGACCTCTCGTACCGAATTCAACTTGCCGGCTGGCGCTGCCGCTACCTGATCGACCTGGTGGCCCCGGCTGAAATTCCAAGCAACGTCAATGCCTTCAAGGGCCAGCAGTTTCGATGGGCCAAGGGGTCCATACAGACCGCCAAAAAACTGCTACCCCGCATCCTGCAGGCCGACATAAGCGGCTTTGCCAAATTTCAGGCCTTCATGCACCTGACCCACTACCTGATTCACCCCTTGATGCTCTTTCTGGCGCTGATGGCCCTGCCCGTGCTCCTCAGCGGTCAACCGCGATTGCCGGCGGTGCTCTTTTTCGCATTCGGTAGTCTGCTGGTCTTGAGCTGCAGTGGTCCATCG
>JBATHN010000928.1:0-3281 GCA_049666885.1 Desulfobacterales bacterium | reverse complement strand
CTTTAAAATAGATTCAATGAAAAACACCTGACCGTCTCTTTTATGAGGGACCTTAATTATTTTTTACAACTTTCTCGAAAACATACGGCAAACAATCTTCCTCCCTCATGGGTTTGCCGGCGAGCATCGTGTGGGTATCGATCCATTCTCTTTTGTTTTCTGCAACATAGAGTTCCAGGTCATGGACCTCTAAAAACCTTTTTGTCCTTTCGGTGACCTGATTTCCGGCGATTTTGCAGATACTTGGATAATTTCTAATGAGTGCCATGGCCGCCTCAATATAATGCGACCACTTTCTATCCTCTATAGATATTTTTTCTCTTCCTTCAGTTTTCAGTATGTTGTCATATTCCGGGCTATCGAAAAGCATGATAAACACCTCGATGTAGAACTTCGCCATCTCTAAGACGCTCGAGCCAAACAAGGAATTGAAAGCGTCATTGTCGATGTAGGCGTCGGCCAGATACATGAAATTTTTGGCCACGTAATTGTTGTTGTACATTTCGCGAAAGCCGCTCAACGCCTCTACGACTGGGGCATTCCGTTCAAATCCGATACAGTTTACGACGATATCCGCTTCGATGTGGCGCTGTCCGTCAACCAAGACGCCTTTTTCTGTCATGCCGTTTATTTCACCGTTTATCGTTTCAATCTTATCCAAATAATGTCCGACAAACCAGATATCGGATACACTAATCGTGTGTCCTTCATGCTTGATTTTGCCCATCCAGCACTCGGGCTGTTTGGCGCCACTCAGTTCATACAGTTTTTTCCAATACATCATGTTCCTTAAGTTGCTTTTTTTGTCGTGCCTGAACGCGTCATCGTAGGGAGTGACAAAATTCAGGTAATCAATGATTTTCGGGCACACCGTGCCATGCCGACGGCACACCACGGTCACATGGTGCGCGCCGCCCTCCAGAGCGGTCCTTGTGTTTTCGACGGCAAAAGCGCCCATTCCGACGATGACGACATTTTTATTGCGCCAATCTATCCCTTCGGTGTCATTGGAAATGCCGTTGACGATTATCCCCTGATACCCAGACTGGTTTTTCCACTTGGCGTCTCTTGGTGATCCGACGCGATCGTTGATTGCCAGAATGACCCCTTTGCTCTCCAATATGGATGCTTTTCCCCTTCGGTTAAGTTTGATGTGATAACGATTCCCCTTGGGTTCAATTCGTTCGGCCTCAGTCTCCGTGAAGAGATGCTCCGACACCTTATTAGACAATAAGGCAATATCTTCCAGTATCTCCCTTGTGTCTGAATGATCGCAATTGGACCTGTTTTTTTTCTCAATGAGTCTGTAAGCGCATTCCGAGGAATTGACCCGAGAAGTACTATTCGCATACATGGACCATATTCCACCGACTATATCTCTTTTTTCTAAGATGCAAAATGAGATGCCGGCTTCCATTAACCGGCTGGCTGCATATAAGCCGGTTATACCGGCGCCGACAATGGCCACGTCTATCTTCGATGGCAAAGAACCGGGATTGTTGACTCGCAATTTACTTTCATCAAGCTTGAATCTATTTATAGCATATTCCTTAACACAGTTATGAATCTTTTCGGCATCTGTGCTGCCGATTTTCACAATATCCAGATCCGCGTCATCGACATTGAAATCCACTTCATCAATTGAAAACAAGGCATAAGGGTAGCAAGGGGATCGGATCGCTTTCAATGCTGACAACAATTCGGTTATTTGCTTGGACCTATCTTTTGTGACGACATAGACGTAAGGCAGGTCGGCATATCTTCTGATTTTGTTCACTATTGTCTCGACATCTTCGATACCGAAATCCAGCAGGTGGTAACCCGGCAATTCAATATTCGAAAAGTTTGCCACCCGCACATTCGGTGTTTGATCTATTTTCTGATTCATGGGCTTTTCCTCGGATATCCAATGTTTATCTTTAATCTCACTTCTTCATTTATTCTGGTCTCAAATTGCAAAATTCTTTAATGAAAACGCTCGCTCGCTCGCCTGGCCCCTTCAACTAACGATGCCAGCTTCAACCAGGCCACTTCTCCGGAAACACTCGTTGCGGATGCAGTTGTGGCAAATCCGCAATCGGTTGACCCGATCACCCGATCCGGGCCGAGAATAGTTGCATATTTAATAATCCGCTGGGCGACGAGATCAGGATGTTCCACTATGTTGGAACTGGTATCGATGACACCCGGCATCAACACTTTGTCCTCCGGGAGAGTCAACTCGTCAAACACGGACCATTCGTGTGCATGCCGATGATTGCTGGCTTCCAGAGATATGAACTTGGCGTTGACAGCAACGACGTGGCTGAAAATCTTCTTCAAATCGATATCGCAATGATGCGTACCCGGATAGTTGCCCCAGCAGATGTGCACTCTGCAACCGGCCGGATCGATGGCTGCCAGGGCCTGATTCAGAATACGAATGTTTGTTTCAATCCTCGCAAGGAATTCGCTATCTGTTAGATCCTTGTATCGTGTGTGCCGACCCATGGCGAGATCTGGACAATCGATCTGCAGGTAAAAACCATATTCGGAGATAATGTCATACTCTTTTTTCAAAACTGTCCCGAGGTTCTCAAGATAATCTTCATAACTCGGGTAGTATTTGTTTTCCAGAAAGAGCGCCACAGTTCCGGGGGATGGTGACGTAAAAAACAGCTTTGAATCCGCCCCGGGATGCAATTGCTGCAACTCGTTGTAAACATTTGCCATCATGTCCAATTCTTCCCGCAACGAGGCTTCGCCGGTATAGGAAAGCGGTTCCGAGCATGCCGGCAACTTTACCGGTGCCTTTGGATTCAGTGTAATCAACCCATTCCGACTGCCAAACCGATTGGACAGTTCGGGCAGTTCCTCTAAATCCCGTGGAATCGGCGCTTCTCCGGTGTCACCGAAACCCGCTATTCGGTTGACAGTTGAACGCACATAATCGAGCCTGGGCATTTCGCCATTGTTGATATAGGCAATTCCCAAATTCAACTGTTTTTCCATAGTGGCCGTCACGTATCGTCTGAGATCATCCTTGGTGACCTCCTGCTTGCGCAGCACTTTCGCAATCATTTCTTGCGGGCGGGGTAAAGAACCTACGTGAGTTGTTTCAATTATCTTCATTGCGTCCATCTTATATTTTATTGTTCATTTTAATTTAAACCCTTAGCAGTCAATGCGTAAATCTTATCGACAAACTGCTCCCGCAAAGGATATTCGAAAAGGATGTCCGGTCCGATCTCGATTTTCAGCGACGATTCTAATTGTGTAATCAGTTCCGTACCGCTCAAAGA
>JBATHN010000927.1:0-4478 GCA_049666885.1 Desulfobacterales bacterium | reverse complement strand
CCGAATGCCGCACCCATGTCGGCGCCTTTGCCGGTCTGAAGCAGTACGATCATGATCAGGGCGATGCTGACCACGACATGAATAATGATCAATACGTTTGACATGACGTCTTTCGGTGAAACGATATTATGTCGATTGATAGTGAACGATCTTGCTGAACGTTTCGGCATCCAAACTGGCACCGCCGACCAACGCTCCGTCGATGTCCGGCATGGCCATCAGTTCGGCGATATTCTGGGGCTTCACGCTCCCGCCGTAAAGGATTCGGATGCCTTTTGCCAGGGATTCACCCTGCATTTCGGTTAGTTTGGACCTCAAAAACAGGTGAACTTCCTGCGCTTGTTCGCTCGTGGCCGTTTTTCCGGTCCCGATGGCCCAAATCGGCTCATATGCGATAACCAGATTCTGCAATGCATCTGCAAAAAGGTCTTTTAACCCCATTTTTATTTGTTTGTCAAGCACGGAAAAAGTCTTGCCGCCCTCACGTTGTTTCTCCGATTCGCCGATGCACATGATCGGGACCAGTCCGTTCTGCACTGCTGCAGCGATTTTTTTATTGACCGTTTCGTCCGATTCGCCGGAGTATTCGCGCCGCTCCGAGTGACCGATAATAACGGAGTGACATCCGGCCGCAACCAGCATGGCTGCCGAAACCTCACCCGTATAAGCCCCTTCCTTCTCCCAGTGCATGTTCTGAGCACCGACTGAGATCGGGCTTCCCTGGAGTGCTTTCGAAACCGGGAACAGGGCCGGAAATGTGGGTGCAATCATGACCTCGACACCGGTGACGCCCCCTGTCAGCTCCCTTAAGCGGTCTGCAGTCTGGACCGATTCGGGCACGTTCTTATACATTTTCCAGTTTCCGGCAATCAGCGGTATGCGCATTGTCATGATTTTCTCCTATTGGCTGCGGGTGAAAACAAGCCCGTATTTGTCATATTCCGCACGAATTAACCTTTGGAGGTCAAGAGCGCTCGGAAGTGTCCGGACTTTCCGGCATGTTTGAGCATAGAGGGCGTTGCGGTGAGAATCAACACGTCTCCCAGCGGACCGACCCCGGCCAGCAGAACGACGGCCAATCCGATAAAACTGTTGCCGGTGATGATGCGTGCGGCGTCCGGGAAGACGACAAAAAACAGCAGATCGAGCACGCTGGTGACCATGAGACCCCACACCGCCCATTTGCGGAGATTCCAGACACCAATGGCCGTGACCAGGAAAGGGACCATCAAGATCAAAAACTTTGCGGCTATTCTCTCTGCTATCGGACTCGGCGCCACCGGATCGGTGGCCAGCCATAGCAGCGCTTTGAAAACCGCCAACCATCCCGCGACCCATATCGGCCAGGGAAACCCACGATACATCCGCCACTTCGGGAAAAGGACAAACGGAAGCGGGTTGATGGGTGTCATGGCTTTTTTTTCGCTGTGTTCCGCGTGTGTCGTCTGCTTTTCTTTACGGGTCAATTAGTTCATTCCCTTCGGCGACAGTGTCGATATCGATATACGGATTGGGCTGTACGGGCAGCCCATTTACAATTGAGATCCGATCAGCGCGGCCAGATCAACCATGCGGCTCGAGTAGCCCGTTTCGTTATCGTACCAGGCCAGAACTTTTACCATGCTGTCGACAACATACGTCGTGGGTGCATCGACGATCGATGAGAATGGCGAACCGTTGTAGTCGGATGATACCAATGGCAGGTCGCTGTAAGCCAGAATACCGCGCAGAGATTCCTCGGAGGCTTTTTTGAGGGCATCATTGACATCGGAAACGGTGAGTCCCGATTTCTCCACCGTTGCCACGAAATCGACAATCGATACGTTGGGCGTTGGGACCCGAATTGCCAGGCCGTTCAACCGGCCGGCCAGATCCGGCAATACGAGGGCCACTGCCCTGGCGGCACCGGTGGTGGTCGGGATCATGGACAGAGCCGCCGCTCGGGCCCGACGCAAATCCTTGTGGGGAAAGTCGAGCAGACGCTGGTCGCCGGTGTAGCTGTGGATGGTGGTCATCAGGCCGCTGCGGATCCCGAAGTTTTCGAGCAGTACTTTGGCCACCGGTGCCAGGCAATTGGTCGTGCAGGAGGCATTGGAGATGACGTGATGCTGTCTCGGATCATAGCGGTTCGAATTGACGCCCAGCACGATGGTAATGTCCGGATCTTTGGCCGGTGCGGAAATGATCACTTTCCGGGCTCCGGCGGCCAGATGTTTTTCGGCATTCTCCCGGTCTCTGAACAAACCGGTGCACTCGGCGACGATGTCCACGCCGAATTCCTTCCAGCGCAACATGGCCGGATCTTTGATCGATGTGATCGCCACGGCTTTTCCGTCGACTTCTATGGCGTCGTCTTTGGCGACGATCGACCGATCGAGCATTCCGTGAACGGAGTCGTACTTCAGCAGGTGAGCCATCGTGGCCGAGTCGGTAAGATCGTTCACGGCGACCACCTCGACATCGGGATGTTTCAGCGTGGCTCTGAATACCAGGCGTCCGATTCTTCCAAAACCGTTGATTCCCAATTTTACACTCATTGTGCCTCCTCCAGACTTTTCGTCATTATTAAAGCGTCTTCGCCAGTGTCCGTGTAGTATTTAGGCCGTTTGCCGATGATCTGAAAACCAATTTTGCTATAGAGATCTAAAGCCGGCACATTGGAGCGACGAACCTCCAGGTACACCTTTCGCGCGTTACGCCGTTGTGCCAACCCAAAACAAAAATCCAGCAACCAGGTTGCAATTCCCCTTCGTCGCCAACGGGGCGCCACCGCGATTTTGAGCAGGTGAATTTCGTCCAGGGTCAACCGCAGACAGGCATAGGCAAGAATTTGACCCCCGAGCGGATCAAGAACGACAACATCCAGCGCATCCCGGCAGGACAATTCATCAAGAAAGGAAATACGCTGCCATGGCTGCTGAAAAGATCTTTTTTCGATGGCGATGATACCGTCGATGTGGCTTTCATCAAGGGTAACAATCGACCACCCCGGCACGGCTACCCCCGTTTGTTGCCTTTCAAAATGCCGCTGGCCAACGATATGCTCTTTTTGCCGAAGGCTTCGACGGTGGCGGCCAGGTGTGCGAGATCCTGTTTGCCTCGGGTGTTCAAGGCCTTGACCAGCATTGGCAAGTTAGCCCCCGAAACCACTTCGACACGCCCTTCTTCGAGAAAGGTGTAGCTCAAGTTGGAAGGTGTACCGCCGAACATGTCTGTCAGAATCAGCACCCCTTCATTTTGATCGACTTTTTTGATGCCGTCTGATATTTTTTTCCTCAATTTTTCGGCGTTTTCGTTCAAATCAATACTCACCGGCTCCATGTCTTCCGGTCTTGACCCGATGATGAATTCTGCGGCTTCGATGAGGGCGCTTCCCAGTTCGCAGTGCGTTACGATTAAAATTCCGATCATTGTTTTCCCGCTTCCGACGACATTGAGGTACAGCTGGTGTCTTGCCTGCAAGTGGTATGAGGCGCTTAATAGTTATTGTCGATCAATATCACGATGGGTAATGGCGACCTCTCTGCCTGCTGCTTGAACGTGCTCATACAAGCGCCGTGCGATGGCAACCGAACGGTGTCGTCCGCCTGTGCAGCCGATAGCAATTGTCAGATAGGCCTTGCCTTCTTTTTCATACAATGGGATCAGATAGTCAAGAAGATCAAAATATTTCGATAAAAATAGGCGTGCGTCGTCGTTATCAAGAACAAACCGTTTGACCGTCTCCGTTTCTCCGTCCAGATCTTTTAATTCCGGTACAAAATATGGATTTACGAGAAAGCGTACGTCGATAACAAGATCCGCGTCGCCGGGAATCCCGTGTTTGAAACCGAATGAAAGCACCTGGGTGCGCATCGGCTCCAATTTAATGAGGTTCTTGGCAATGTTTTTTATCGCGGCTTTAAGTTCATGTACATTAAACCGCGAGGTGTTCAGGACGTATTCGGCCGATTTCCTCAACACCGCCATCAGGCGCTTTTCAGACCGGATGCCGTCGAGGATGCCTTCACCGCGTGCAACCGGGTGGTGTCGCCGGGTCTGGCTGTAGCGTCGCAAAAGAATTTCTTCATCGGCCTCGAGGAAAATGATCTCAAGGTCAAAGCCCCGGACCCTGACATCTTCGAAAATGGTTTTATAACTGCCCAGGAAACTTTTTTCACGCAAATCCATTCCAAAGGCAAAGCCAACCGCGCCGGATTCTCGGGCACTCGGCAATCTCAGAAAGTCCGGCAGCAGCAAGACCGGCATATTGTCGACACAGTAAAAGCCGGCATCCTCCAGAGCGGCCAGAGCCGTGCTTTTTCCTGAGCCTGACAAGCCTGTCAATATGATGATTTTGGGCTTTTCCATTGTGTTGGGCGGAGAATTTTACCCTTGGTCGGTCGGCACCGGATCAAACCGATTCGGAAGTGACACATCAAATGCATGTGCAGGCGAAAAGGCCTTGTCAGTCGCTTTTATTATTTTGGTGTTGTTTT
>JBATHN010000926.1:0-4088 GCA_049666885.1 Desulfobacterales bacterium | reverse complement strand
GTCCCGGTGGGCATAGCGGCGCGGGCTTAATATGCCGTAGAGCTTTTCTACCGCCGGGAACTAACTTGCAGGGGGTCATGTGGCCGCCTTTTTTTTTTGCGTGTGTATATAAGACCACGTACCTGTCGTCCAGATCGACATCGCTCCAGGTCAGCCGGTTGATCTCCCCCATCCGGCCCATGGTGAGCGCAATGGTCCACAGGTAATCCTGCCTGTCCCCCGAATTCTCCGGCAGGGCGCGCCTAGTCTACCGGGCCGACGACAGGCTCGGCTTCGACTACCGCCGGGGCCGGCGCACCCGCCTGGACGTGACGGCCCGGATAAAAGGCCGGCGCCTGCACCTGCGGGTCAAAACCCTAGCGGAAGGACTCGGAAGGGTGCACCTGGTGCCGTTCAGCGTGAACCGATTCACGGCGCTTCACCTCGAAAACGACGGCAGGGAGCAGCGCCTACATCCGATCAAGGAACGCGCGCAGCTGGCCGGGCGGTCGTTCGACTGGTACCGCTGGCAATCCGTGCTGCAAGAGTCCGGGAATGATGGAAGGCTGGATTGATAGAGAGAAAACTTTATTTGCAGGCTCACCGGAACCTATTCATTTTATCGGTTTGCCACCTGTTCGTATAGGGCCAGGGTCCGGCGGGCGATGTTCTTCCAGCTGAAGTGCTCTTCAACCCGTCTGCGGGCAGCCGTTCCCATCGCGGCGCGCTTTTGCGGTGACCGCATCAGCGTGTCGATGGCCGCGGCCAGACCCTGTGCGAAGCGCTGTGGATGCATCGGCTCGGCAGCGGCCGTCCCGGCCGTTTCGAAGGGCACCAGCAGGCCTGTTTTCTCATGGATCACCACCTCGGGAATCCCGCCGACCGCCGAGGCCACCACGGGCGTACCGCAGGCCATGGCCTCCAGATTGATGATGCCGAACGGTTCGTACACCGAGGGGCAGACAAACACGGCCGCATGGCTGTAAAGGGTTACAAGTCGGTCGACGGGGACCATCTCCCGAATCCAGACCAATTGGTTGGGCGTGTCTGCCCTGACTGCGGCGACCCCGGCGTTTACTTCTTCTTCGATCTCCGGTGTGTCCGCCGCACCGGCACAGAGGACCATTTGATAGGCTGCTTCGACATGGTGCAGCGCGCGGAGCAGATGAACGATTCCCTTCTGGCGCGTCACCCGCCCGACGAAAAGGATGTACGGCGTGTTCGGATCAATACCGTATTCTTCGAGGAGGGCGGTGTTTCGGGTCGGCCGGAACATTTCGGCATCGATGCCGTTGTAAATCACTTGAACCTTTTCGGGGACTGCGTCGTAAAGGTTCAGTATGTCGTCTTTCATGGCCCTCGATACGGCAATGATCCGATCGGCGTTGAGTAAGGCCGTTTTTTCCAGCCAGCCGGCGGCGTAATAGCCATTTCCGAGCTGTTCTTTCTTCCAGGGGCGACTGGGCTCCAGGGAATGGGTGGTGACCAACAGCGGGATCTGCAGGATTTGCTTGATCAGGCAGCCTGCCAGGTAGGTGTACCAGGTGTGGCAGTGGACGATGTCGGCGGCCTCAACCGCACCGGCCATGACGATGTTGCGGTAGAGGGCATCCAAAAGCTTCGGCTGCCTGAGCTTTGCGGCGGCCAAGGCTTCCGCGGAGCCGATGCCGGTCACCGTTTTGCCGGGACCGTTTTCATGCTGATCGCCGAAGCATAGTATTTGCAGCCGATGGCGACCGTTGTCGCAGTTCTCCAATTCGCGGACGAGATGATCGACGTGAACGCCGGCGCCTCCGTAGATGTGGGGCGGATATTCATTGGTCAGCAGCAGGATGTTCATAATGACGGTATTCCAATCTCTCTGATCTTGAGCTTTTTCCTTGAGTCCTCGATAGTTTTTGAGCGCCTTGAATCCTCCCAAACGACTATCGGCTGTCCAGCGCCCGATCCAGGTTGAAGGCGGCACTGATCAATGCCAGGTGGGTGAACGCCTGGGGGAAATTGCCCAGTGCTTCCCCCCGCGGACCGGTTTCCTCGGCGTAGAGGCCGAGGTGATTGGCATAGCCGAGCATTTGTTCGAACACAAGTCGGGCCTTATCCAGTCGTTTTTGATCGAAACGCCCGGCACGCGTCAAGGCCTCCACCAACCAGAACGAACACATGTTGAAAGAGCCTTCTTCTCCCAAAAAATCATCATTGGCATTTTTCGGGTCATAACGATAGACCAGGCTGTCCGAGGTGAGGCCTCCTTCGCGGGGAGGCTTGTAAATGGCATCCAGGGTTTTGAGCATCCGCGGATCTGAGGGGGACACGAAGAATACCAGCGGCATGATCAGGTTCGAAGCGTCCAGGGCCTGGCTCTCGAAGGACTGCACAAATGCCTGCCGTTCCCGATTCCATCCTCTGCGCATGATTTCTTCGTATATCCGGTCGCGACTCTTCAACCAGCGCGATCGATCCGCCGGAAACGAGCGCTTTTCGGCCAAACGCAGCCCCCTGTCCAGCGCAACCCAGCACATCAATTTGGAAAACACGAAGTGGCGCTTTCCGCTGCGGACTTCCCAGATCCCTTCGTCTTTTTTTTGCCAGTTGTCGCAAACGTAGTCGAGCAGGCGGTGCAAATACATCCAGAGCTCGTAAGAGATGGGGCTGCCGTATTTGTTGAAGAGATAGACCGAATCCATCAATTCCCCGTAGATGTCCAGCTGCAGCTGGCTGTAGGCGGCATTGCCGATGCGAACCGGAGCAGAACCGCGGTAGCCTTCCAAATGGTCGAGGGATATCTCTGTCAGCTCATGTTGCCCTTCGATACCGTACATGATCTGCAGGGAGTCGTCCCTTTCGAGCTCATGACTGCGGGCCGCCAGCCATTCCATGAAACAGGCGGCCTCATCGGTAAACCCGATGCGCAGAAAGCCGTAAAGCGTAAAGGCCGCATCCCGGATCCACGTGTAGCGGTAATCCCAGTTGCGGTTTCCGCCGATCGCTTCCGGAAGGCTGGTCGTCGGTGCCGCGACGATGGCACCTGTCGGAACGAAGGTCAGCAGTTTCAACACCAGGGCGGAGCGATGGACCATTTCGCGCCACCGGCCGGTGTAGGCGCATTTGGACAGCCAGCGCCGCCAGAAATCTATGGTTTGAGCAAACACCTCGGCAGCTTCCTGTTCGGAAATGCATTCCCGACAGCCGCCGTCGCGTTCGGCTTCCTGAAGGATAAAGACGGCCGATCGGCCTTCCTCGAGGGTGAACTCCCCCACGGCGCCGCCGTTTTGCGCCTGCAGGGGAATTCTGGTGGAAAGTGCCAGACTCAGGTCCGAAGAGTGAAAGACAGTCCCTTTCGATGTGATCCTCAACTCGTGACGATCGCGGGCGTAGTTGAAGGCCGGACGGCACTCCAACTTGAAGGTCATGCTGCCGCGCACGGCCGTTACCTTTCGAAACAGTTGATGGTGATGATCCTCTTCACTGTGGAGATGTTCATGGGCCGTCATGTAATCGGTGATCTCGCCGACGCCATCGACCATGAGAAAGCGGGTGATCAGGACATTGGTTCCGGGCCAGTAGTGCTGCCGGCATACCGGTTTCCCGGAAGCCGGTGCGATTTTGAAGCGTCCCCCTTTGTCATCGTCGAGAATGGCGGCGAAGACGCTGGGAGAATTAAAGTGCGGAAAACAGAGCCAATCGATCGACCCGTTCATTGCCACCAGCGCGGCGGTGTGCATGTCACCGATGATGCCGTAATTTTCGATCGGTTGATAGGTCAATTGATATCCTCCAAAAGTAATGCCGTTTGTACAGGTTTTTATGGTATTCAAATAACAACGATAATATCAATAGGCAAGATTCTGTACCCTTTATCTGTAAAGTTCTTGCACGTATCGATCGGCCGCCTCCTTCCATCTAAAACGGGTGGCAGCGGCATTTTTACGGATTTTTTCCCAGGCAGCGGGGTTTCGGCGTTTCAAGGCAACGGTTTCAAGAGTCGCGCAGACAAAGTCGTCCACCTGTTTCTCGATGGTGTCGCCGGAGAAGGTAAAGCCGTACCGTCCGTCGTCATCTGTGTCTTTCAAACCGCCGACGGCATGCACCAGGCAGGGTTGGCCCTCCCG
>JBATHN010000925.1:0-4470 GCA_049666885.1 Desulfobacterales bacterium | reverse complement strand
AACCGACACGTCGGCGATTGCCCACATGGTGGTCGACGTGAAGGCCGAATTGGAGAAGATCAGGGAGCAGGTGCAGAATGTGGAGTGACGGTTGAACCCGTTTGCCGGTTGAGCCCGTTGAGCCCGTTAACGGTCTAACCGGGCATAGGATTGTGTGGGATCTATCGTTATAAATTTCGGTCTGATTCCGGAAATCAACCGCTGGAATGCTGAGCGCCTACACCATAACCGGTTACCAAGTTAAACCGGTTCAACAGGCTCAACCACATCAACCGGCTCAACGGGCTAAACGGGCTCAACCGGCCCAACGGAGACAATCATGGAACAGCAGCTCTTGAACATCGGCTTCGGCAGCACGGTTGTCGCCGAGCGGGTCGTGGCCATCGTCTCACCCAATTCGGCGCCGATGAAGCGGCTAAAGGATGAAGCCCGCAACGACAACCGCTTGATCGACGCCACCCATGGGCGACGCACCCGATCGATCATCGTGCTGGACAGTAACCACATCGTGCTGTCCGCTATTCAGGCCGAGACCATCTCGCAGCGATTTGCGACGCTGAAGGAAGCGAGTTAAACCGGGATGACGCCGTCGACACCATCCGCCGATCGCTCGTTGCCATCGAAGGGCGACGTTACGCGGCGCACCAGCGGTCGGCTGTTCATCATCTCTGCGCCATCGGGGGCCGGGAAATCGACGCTTTGTCGGGCCATGCGGCAACGGTTGCCCGAACTGCGCTACTCGGTTTCCTACACCACCCGCCGTCCCCGTGGTAAGGAAAAAAGCGGGGTCGATTACCATTTCATCAATCAGGCAGCGTTCCGCAAGGGCATCATCGCCGGTAAGTGGGTGGAATGGGCCGAAGTCCACGGGAACTATTACGGCACCTCGGCCGAGTTTATTGACCGGGCGCTCGGTGAGGGGTGCGATGTGCTTCTCGATATCGATGTTCAGGGCATGGAACAGATTCTGAAACGCTATCCCGACAGTGTGACGATTTTCATCATGCCGCCGTCGCTCGCGGTGCTGCGACAGCGGCTGCAGGACCGCGGAACCGACAGTGCGGCGTCCATATCCAAACGGCTCGACAACGCGGCTGCAGAACTCAGGCAAAAAAAGCGCTACCGCCACATCGTGGTCAACGACCGACTGGAAGAGGCCGTCGAAAAATTGACGGCGATTATCACCGTCGGTCGGACCGGCCGATCTTCCGTGGACGGCGCAAACCTCGATAGGAGCAAATGAAAACAGAGCTTCTTTACGGAATTCACCCCGTGGCGGAAGCCCTTGCAGCTGGCCGCCGTATTTTCCGCGAGGTTTTTGTGGTCGCCGACAGTCCCTCCAAGCGCTTGTCGATAATTGCGTCGGTTGCGGCATCGAAAAATATTCCGGTCCGGCGGGTGACGATGACGCAGTTGAACCGGATTGTGGGCGATATCGCGCATCAAGGAACGGCCACGCGAGTCGGACCGTATCCGTTGGTCGATCTGACAACCGTGCTGGCACAAGAGTCATCGTCTGATCCGAGACGGTTCCTGGTCTTACTGGACACCATCGTGGATCCGCAGAATTTAGGAGCGATCATCCGGACGGCGCTCGGTGTGGGTGTCGCGGGTGTCGTCATTCCCCGCGATCGTTCCGCCGGACCGACGCCGGCGGTTTCGAAAGCCTCGGCCGGTGCCCTGGAGCACGTGTGCCTGGTTCAGGTGACCAATCTGTCGGCGACCATACGGACCCTGCAAGACCACGGCTGGTGGGTGTACGGAATGGACCGCAGCGCCGACCTTTCGGTTTTTGAGGTCGATTTGACAGGTTCGGTAGCAATGGTTGTCGGTGGGGAGGAAAAAGGCATCCGGCCGCTGGTGAAGCAGAGCTGCGATCTTTTGCTTTCCATTCCACAACGGGGACCGGTGGGGTCACTGAACGCTTCTGTGGCGGCGGCGGTGGCGCTCTACGAGGCTTATCGCCAGCTTTGGGCTCGCTCAAAAATAACTTAACATTTTAGGCGTCGATGCATCCCGTCCGGCTGCGTTGCGAAAACTCGGAATATCCAGATATTCCTGCGTTTTCGCGCCTTGCCGGCCGGGCGCCTCAACGCCTAAAATTGCTAACTTATTTTTTCGCGAACCCTTAGCGGCTTTGCGAAACCGGCGACCGGAGCACAGGATCGGCGGGCGGTGGCACCATCATCACATCAGAAAGGGCGAGTTCAATGAACCAAGAATCACGAATCACTAATTTGAGCGACGGAACATTGAGTGTGCCGGACCGGCCGGTAATCCCCTTCATTCAGGGAGACGGCATTGGTCCGGACATCTGGCATGCCACCCAAATGGTGATCGACGCTGCGGTGGCCCAGGACTACAGCGGTTCGCGCGGGATCGCCTGGCTGGAGGTCTTGGCCGGAGAAAAAGCGCAGCAGGAGACCGGTGAGTGGTTGCCCGATGAAACGCTCGCTACCATCAAGCGCCATGTGGCGGCCATCAAGGGTCCGCTGACCACACCGGTAGGCAAGGGCATCCGCAGCCTGAACGTGGCGATCCGCAAGCAACTCGATCTTTATGCCTGTGTGCGGCCGGTGAAATACATCTCTCCAGTGCCGAGCCCCATGAAGCATCCCGAGAAGATCGATATGGTGGTCTTCCGGGAGAACACCGAAGATTTATACGTGGGGATCGAATGGGAATCGGGCAGTCGCGAGGCCGAGGCGGTCAAAACCTTTTTAGAAGAAAAAATGGGCGTTCGTTTACCGGATACGCCCGGGATCGGAATCAAACCGATCAGCGAAAAAAACACCAAGCGCCTGGTCGCTCGGGCCATCGCCCACGCTGTCAAGCACCGGCTGCCCAGTGTCACCCTGATGCACAAGGGCAACATCATGAAGTTCACCGAAGGGGCTTTCAGAAAATGGGGATACCAGGTCGCCAGAGAGAAATTCGCCGACGACACGATCACAGAAGCCGAACTTTACGAAAGATACGACGGGAAACGGCCTGAGGGAAAAGTCGTTGTCAAGGACCGGATCGCGGACATGCTGTTCCAACAGGTGCTGCTGCGGCCGGATGAATTTAGCGTGATCGCCACCCCCAATCTCAACGGAGACTATATTTCGGATGCACTCGCTGCCCAGGTCGGTGGTCTGGGGATGGCGCCCGGCGCCAACATCGGCGACGAGTGTGCCGTCTTCGAGGCCACCCATGGAACGGCACCCAAGTATGCCGGGCTGGACAAGGTGAACCCGAGTTCACTGATTCTTTCGGGAGCCATGCTGCTTGACTACATCGGGTGGCGAGAGGCGGCTGAAAAAATCCGGACAGGTTTGCAGGAGACCGTCAAGGACGGTGTCGTCACCTACGATCTGGCCCGTCAGATCGACGGTGCACGCGAGGTCAGGTGCTCTGAGTTTGCCGCGGAAATCGTCAAGCGCATGGCGCGCTGATGCCGCAGATTCCGGTTCCCGGGAGCCAGGCAGGGACAGAACCGTCACCCGGCTGGATTACCGGCGGTGATCTGCCGCCATACGGCACCCCCTTGCAGAGATTTTTTCTCCGTATCGCTCGTTGCCTGACAGATGCCTTTCTGCCGGTCCGCTGTGTTTCGTGCCGCTCTTTTTTCGGGACGATCCGGGATGACCCGGATGAGCCTCACTTTACCGAAAATGGCGCCGGCGCATTTTCCGGAGGGAACCGCATTCTGTCGTCTGTTGTCTGCGGGCAATGCCTGAAAGGCTTTGTGCCGGTCGAATCGCCGCTGTGCGCGGCCTGCGGTGTGCCGTTCAAGAGCCGCGAGGGAGACGACCACATGTGCGGCGAGTGCCTGAGGCGGCCGTGGCACTTTCGCAGGGCCCGCGCGGCTGCCGTTTACACGCCGGTGATGATGGCGTTGGTACGGGCTTTCAAGTACAACACCAAGATCCAACTGGCGCAGCCGCTCGGAGTGCTGCTGGCCTCGACTTACCGGCGCTTCTGGCCCGAGGCGGATATCGATCTGATTTTGCCGGTACCGCTTCATAGAAGACGTTTCCGGCACCGGGGCTTCAACCAGGCTTATTTGCTTGTCAAAGACTGGGCCGGGCCTGACTCCCCATTGGCGGGCCTGCCACCGGCGGTTGTTATCGCGAAGGACGTCATGTCGCGCATCCGACCGACGACACCCCAAACCGGCCTGGGTCGCCAAGACCGATTGCAGAACATTAAAAACGCCTTCAGGGTCGACAAGGAGCCGGTAATCGAAGAGCGGCGTATCCTCATCGTAGATGACGTTTACACTACCGGTGCAACGGCCGACGAATGCGCCAAAACGCTGCTCAAAAGCGGTGCCGCGAGGGTCGACGTACTGACTCTGGCCCGGGCCTTATGAATCCGGGACACTTCCATGTGAACGGGGGGTAGGGCGAGCGGGCAAGATTTACCGGATTTGGGGTTCAAAGGTTCAGGGTTCAGCCCAGCCGCTTTTCAGGCCAGCGGCAGGGC
>JBATHN010000924.1:0-3747 GCA_049666885.1 Desulfobacterales bacterium | reverse complement strand
CTTCTGACATGGCCTGCTCCATGTGCTGCAAGTATTTGCTGCGGTGCTCGCGGCTGCGGCGGACGATGCGTTCGGTGACTTCCAAAACTCTCTGATGCATTCTCGTTCTCCTCGTGTCGGCGCAGGGCGTTTGTGTGTGTCCCGTTCAGCCGTCAGCACTTCAAAAATGACTGCGCGTCATTCGTTCAACCCTTTTCATTGCGGGACGCACTTTCGGTTGAATTCGTCGTACTTCCTCATGGCTCGCGGCTGAAGGCTTCCTGAGGCTTTACTCATCCCAGTCCCTGCCGTCGCGGGCGAGCAGGGCTATCGAGGCAACCGGCCCCCAGGTTCCGGCGGCGTAAGGTTTGGGCGGCTCATCCTGCGCCTGCCAGGCGTCCTGGATGGAATCAACCCAGGTCCAGGCCTGCTCCACTTCATCCCGCCGGATAAACAAGGCCTGATTCCCGCGCATGGCCTCCAGCAGCAGCCGTTCATAGGCGTCGACAATTCTCTCGCCCTTGAAGGTCTCTGAAAAACTGAGGTCCAACATGGACCGCTGTAGATGCAGCCCCTTGCCCAGGCCTGGAACCTTGTTCAGCACCTCGATTTCCACCCCCTCGTCGGGCTGGAGGCGAATGATCAGACGGTTTGCCGGCAGCTTCTTGTAGTTTCCTTTAAAGATGTTGTGGGGCAGTCGCTTGAAATGGATCGCCACCTCGCTGCGTTTGGTGCTCATGCGCTTTCCAGTCCGCAGGTAGAAGGGCACGTCGGCCCAGCGCCAGTTGTCGATGTCCACCCGCAGGGCGGCAAAGGTCTCGGTAAGGCTCTGGGAGTTGCCGTCCTCCTCTTCGAGGTATCCGGGGACCGGCCCCCCCTTGAGAAAACCGGCAGTGTACTGCCCCCGCACCGATTTTTCCTCGGCGTTCTCCCGGGTGATGGGCCGGAGCGCTTTGAGCACCTTGAGCTTTTCACTGCGGATGCTGTCACCGTCCAGAGCGACAGGCGGCTCCATGGCGACCAGGGTAAGGATCTGCAGAAGATGATTCTGGACCATGTCGCGCAGCTGCCCAGACTGATCGAAATACCCCCAGCGCCCCTCGATCCCGACCTCCTCCGCCACCGTGATCTGGACATGGTCGATGGTGTTGTGGTCCCAGTTGGTGGTAAAAATAGAATTGGCAAAGCGCAGCGCCAGCAGGTTCAGTACCGTTTCCTTCCCGAGGTAGTGGTCGATGCGGTACACCTGCCCCTCGTGAAAAAAGACACCCACTGCATCGTTGATGTCTCGGGAAGAGGCCAGGTCGGTGCCTATGGGCTTTTCCAGCACCACCCTTGCCCGCTCCGTGACAAGCCCGGCGGCGGCAAGCCCTTGGCAGATCGGGCCGATCAGTTCAGGCGACACGGCGAAGTAATTTACCGATTCGCGCTGTGCCTGATCCACCTTGGCCTGCAGGTGGCTGAACTGGTCGGGTTGTGCCAGATCGATACGGGCATATCGCAGTCGTCGGGCGAAGCGTTCCCACACCGGGATGTCGATTGGCTCTTTCATGAAGTTTTCCAAGCTCTCGCGAGCCAGGGCCACGTATCCCTCGTCGTTGGATTCCCTCCGCGCCACCCCGATGATGGTGCTGTCCGGTACGATGAGTGCAGCCTTTTCGAGCTGGTACAACGAAGGTATCAGTTTCCGTCTGGCTAAATCGCCATAGGTGCCGAACAAGACCAGGTCACATGGTTGCATAGTTTTCCTCCCACGCCCTCATGCCTCAAGGGCATTGCGTTTCCCCTCGACAAATTCCGGGCTTTAGTACGAAAATAAGGTTACGCCTCCGCCCGGATAAGCGGTGGCGACAGACGGCTGAAACTCGCCGCCAACGGTTTCTAAGACTGGACCCGGCCCGGCTTTAAAAAAAGTATTTGGAATCAATTCCAAAATTGAACCTTTTCCGCGCCAGTGACATTGGGTCCGGTCAAAGATCCCGTAAGCGGCTCAAACAGTCAGCCGCTGTTCGCAACCGCTCATCCGCGCTCCGGCGCGTCGTTTTCATGCACCGTGGTGGCCCAAAACCAGGGCCATGAAAGTTTCTTTGCAGTCGGCAATCGCCAAAGCGGCAGCGCCGATTCAGCTCACGTCCGTGAATACCGTGGCGTCTTTTATCGTCAGCACCAGCTTCGCCGGGCAGGCATCGGCCGGACACGCAACATCGTTAAACTTCTCAAACGCCTCGCGTTTTGCCTCACCGACAAAAAGAAGAACTGATATTTCCGCGGTCTGCATCAGCGACAGGGATGATGTCATTCTTATGACGGCGACCGAGCAGTTTGACGGCGATGTCGAGATTCTCCTCGAGAGGCAGATCGCTTCCATCGAACATGTGGCTGTTGAAAAGGTTCGGTTTGCCGGCAGCGCGGCGTTTCTCCGTCTCCTCGATTAGCGGGTGCACATATTGATCCAACATCTTGGCCAGGCAGTGATCCGTGTGCAGGGCCACATAGATGGGGTAACGCTCCGCCGCGCGGTGCACGTGCTCGGCGATGGAGATGGCCCCCAAAGGCATGTCCTTGACGAATAGCCCGGAGGCAAAGGCCGCCCCTCCTGTAGAAACCTGGATGATGCCGTCGCTATTGCTCTCCGCCAGGCCCTTCAACACACCATTGGCCGTTGTCAGGGAAGTGACATTGATGGCGGGGTAGGCGAATTTCTTTTCGAGGGCATGATCAATCATTCTGCAATAGGTATTGTAATCTGCTACTGGCATGTTTATTGCTCCTTTAATTTCCCATAAAATACCGTTTCCTCATGAAAATTCTGAATGATTCTCTCTGCGGCAAACTGCAGGTCGTCAAAGCCGATTGAATGTATTCCCTCATCCTAAACCTCTCCCCGGGGAGAGTGAATTTGTGGTGACCTTGCTGCGGGATAAAGGTAATAGTCAAGCTTGAATCGATAAATTTGTAAGTGTTCAAACGGTGTCCATCCTGAAATGCCAGGGCTGCGTCAACGAATTACCGCAAAGCACAACCAGACGATGATCGTCGGTACCAGCGCTCCCTTGAGCAGCCCCACCGGGGATACGGCATTGTCGAAGTATTTTTTCAGCAGCGATTGGCCGGCCGGGTTGGGGGCATTGGCAATGACCGTGAGTCCGCCGCCGGCCACCGCGCCCGCCACCACCGCATATTTGAGACTGTCCGTAAATCCCGGCACCAGCGTGCTGAGAAAGGTGATAGCCGCGTTGTCATTGAAAGCGGTCAGGATCGTAGCCCCCAGCATGAGCGGGATTTCGCTGAGCTTGCCCAGCACCGGCTCGATCCACCACCCTTGGACCCCGCCGTGCACCACCAGCCCACCTAAAAAAAAGCCCACCAGCAGAGGCGGCTTCAGATCGATGATATTTTGAAAGGGTGCTGTTACTTGGGCAAAGCCGAGAAAGAAGAGCAGGCCCGGGATGAACAGCGCCGGGTAATGGGCGTTGAAGATGGTCCAGCCCATGAAAAGCACGTGGACAGCGATCAACCAGGCCGGCACCGGGTCGTCGCGGTTGTCCCACTCCGGATCCACAAACGGAGGCCGCTGATCTTCGGCAAGCAAGCCGGGAATATGCTGCCTCATTTTTTGAAGCTCGATCTCCTTGAAACGTTTGTCGAACGCTTCCTTGATTAGAACCGTATCGGCGCCATTTTTTAAAAGGCCCGGCAGGTAATCTTTTTCCAACTGGTTTTTTATACGCTGAATGATTTCATCGGTTTTGCGGCGCAGCGTTTGCT
>JBATHN010000923.1:0-2457 GCA_049666885.1 Desulfobacterales bacterium | reverse complement strand
TGCAAACGGGTCAAAATGGACGTTTTCGGGCTTATCGAAAACATGAGCGGGTTGAGCTGTCCGCATTGCGGTGAAATCATCGACCTGTTTGGTTCCGGCGGCGGCGAAAAAACGGCCCGGCAGTTCGGTTTGAACTTCCTGGGGAGAATTCCGATCGACCCGAACATTGTCCAATGTGGAGATTCCGGACAATGTTACCGAGATGCCAACATCGATTCGAATGTCACGCGGGCCTTTGATGAGATTGCCGGCAAGATGGCCGAACTGTCCCGGAAGAATTGATAACCTAACGCCAACGGTCCGAAACGTCTCTCAGTGTAAACCGGTCATATAATCGGATGTTTAATCCGTGTCGGAGTAAAGCTCTCCTTCCGGAATTACTTCTCCCGGCTGCCAGGTTTTAAAATCGGCTGCGGTGAGATAACTTCCTTTTTTGGCTTTGCCTTCGACCCATACGATTCGCGTATTGCATTCCTCGACGGTCCGGCCCAGATTACGCATTCGTTTTTGCAGAGCCTTTTCCGCCGTCTGCCTGCTTCTGTGAACCGAAATAATCTTTTTCCGAGGCTGTAGAAGATTATGTTCGTCATAAATGAGGGCGTACATGGTCTCCTCCTTTCTTTATGGATGAACATTGGGGGACGGTTTCACCTGCGGCCCCGGCCGGCGAACAGAGAGTGCCTCAAGCGCTCGACAGCCGCCGTGCCTGATCGGCGAGCAGCGATTTGAAACGGTCGAGGGTGACCGGATAGGGCGTCATCGGAATACCCATCCAGTCGGCGTATTCGAGAAACTCCTCCGGTTTTTCCGCCATGTAACGGTCCATGAAACCGATGCCGTCCAGTACGATAGCCCCGCCGGTGTGGCGCGGGAAGTTTTCATTTGCCAGTCCCTTGTCCCAACCCTTAAAGACTTTGTGGCGAAATTTTACCCAGCCCGGCGTCATCCACCAGACTTTTTCTCCGCCGGCAACCTCGCGCGCGATTTCTTCCCGCTCGGCCTCACTCGCTATCATGTCCATACAATGCGTCGCCTCAATCCGAGTCACATTCGGCCCCTGTTCCGCGATGATTTTTTGCATGGTACGGGTAGGCTCATCTGCATTGACGTAACAGAATTTACCCCCATAAACCACCAGCACCTTCTCTGCTTTTTCCTTGGCCGCTTCGATTCGGCGGATCAACTGGTGTTCCAGTTCGCGAATTTCCTCGTGCAATCCCGGTGTCGTGAAGTAGAGGTGATCCGTATCCAGTATCCCGGCCTGCTTCAGGTAATTCAGCTCAAGGCTCAGGGTACCGCAAGATACGATGGCAATATCTGAAAATGATACACCTTCCATTTGTAATCCTTTCCGTTATGGCTGAATTTCAGAATGCGAGTACTGTGGCGGGTTGACTTAAACCGAAACGGTATCAAACCGCATCAATATCTTTGAGCCAGCTCGTAACCGGCATGTACGGCACTGAATATATCCTGGACTTCGTTGGCATCCCCGATGATTTCCATTTTGGCAACTGCGTTTTGAATGTCTGCATCAGGACCCGGCGCCGGGAGCATCCCGGTAGCCAGTATGACGGTTTGAAACGGTGCCAAATTTTTCTTTTCACCATCCTGCTCTATTTCGACACCGTCGGCTAAAAAGGCCTTGACCGTTGTATGGGGCATCAAAGTGACGTTCGACATCTGTTCAATCCGCATCAGTGTCAACTTTCTGGTAATCATTTCCATCATGCTACCGATAGGATCTGTCCTTTTGGTGGCAACGACGTCGAAACCTTGCATGCCCAATTTTTCCGCTATTTCGAGGCCGGACCGGCCGGCACCGATCACGAGGACCCGGGGGCCTTGCACTTCTTTTTCTCCACCGAAATATTCCACTGACGTCATGACATACTGATCGTGCAAACCTTCGATGTCGGTAAAATTTTGAACCGCCCCGGTGGCCCACACCAGGAGATCCGGTTGAACTTCCCGAACCAGGTCTAGATCGACTTTTCGTCCCATGATGACGGACTCAGCGGTTGCCCTCGTGCAATAATTCAACGCATACAAGCCTTCCCGCATACTCTGTTTGCCGGGTGCCTGCCAGGCGAGTGAAAATTGTCCGCCAAGGTGGTTTTCCTTTTCCGCAACGGTTACCCGATGACCACGTTGACCGAAGTAAATCGCCGCACTCATACCGGATGGACCGCCGCCCGCCACCAGGATCTTCAGGGGGTTTGGCGTCGGTTCCAGGGCGGGCTTTCCGATCGCCGGATTGAGGTTGCATCCCAGAGGTTCTCCATTTTTTAATCGATGGAGACACCCCTGGAGACAGTAACCACAGTATTTCACTTCGTCGTACTGTCGGGTTTGCCATTTTTCGATGAGATCGGGGTCGGAAATGAGCGGCCGCCCGAGGGCGACGAGGTCGGCCAGATTTTTTTGGAGAATCGTCTCAATTTTATTTATCCGTCC
>JBATHN010000922.1:0-3221 GCA_049666885.1 Desulfobacterales bacterium | reverse complement strand
CATGGGGTCAATGCCTATAACGTCCTTTGGCGTTGGCAATGGAAACTAAAGCCCACGGACACCTGGAAGGACTTGGAATACAAGCGCCATCGGATTTACATTATCCTGCAAGCACCCACGGCACCCTGGGTTCAAACACTGGGAAGCAGCTCCCTGCCTTGGACCGACGGCCTTGAGATCGCTTGTAACTGGGCAAAGGGCGCCACCGATCGTGACAGTGCCGCGGCACTGATCACAGAAAAATAAAACGCCTGCGGGGTTGTGGCCTCTGGCAATACTTTCTATGGCTGGGCCAGCTACAATCTTACGGAAATGATTGAACGACTAAACGGAGGAATCGGCTTCGGCGGCCTTGTCAATTGCACAGACAGCGCCAACACCGTCTCGACGTTCTCTAACCTGATCGGGTGTGATCTGTGGCAGTGCCGAATGGAGTCGTCTTTCCGATTAAATCCGATTATTGCCATCGGCTACGACGTCTGGGCAATTCCTTTTGACGGTTTTTTCTTTTATCATGAAGTCGCTTGGAAAGGCGCCTGTAACGAATATACCAATGTTTTTGACGGCTGTCTTAAAGTAGACGGAGACGCTGATCCTACCTCACCGCCCCACACGCCACTTCTGCCCGTCAACATGTTGTTTGGCGACTGCACCACGATGAATTACCGTCTGCGGTTGTGCCCGCCCACTGCGGATGGCTGTGCCGGCTGCGTACCGCAACCCGGAACGACCAGACAGCGACGACTTATAATTTAACCTATTTACGAAAAGAGGTTGATTCTAATGGAAACCCAATATGATCAAAAAGCCTGGGAGCAGGAGACAAAACTTGGCCGTCGTCTTTATATCCACAACTTCGGTATGACAGGCACGGAGTTCGCCGGATGGGAATTGGTCAAAATATCGGTTGCAAGCCATTCGCCCGATGGATCCGAAAAGGTTTATATGTGGAAGCGCAAGGCCAGCAAGTTAGAAGAGCTTGTTCAGGTCCGCGTGATTGAAAGCAGCTATTGGCGAAATGCCCTGCAGTACCATCATGACCAGTTGATGCATTCCATGCGCCCCGAAATCCCGCGCGGAAAAGGAAAAACGGCCGCTATCGGGGACATCCAGCACGTGGGACAGACACCTACCAATGAAACCACGGCGATGATATTTACCCGTGGAAACCTGCAGATATCCGTCAGCAGTGTGGGTCTTAGCCCCGTGGATGTCACCACTCTCGCCAAAGCCCTGGACAATAAGTTGACCAAACCTCCGACCAAGACAGACGAAAAAAAGATGGTGGCCAAGCGGCAAAAACCTCTAAAGGTTAAAGCCAAAAAAAAGGAAATGACGGTTCTCATCGATACGCTTCCCGAGCCGACTCCAAAATCGGGCTGGACAAGGGTACTGGCCACAGACGGGGAAATTCGAAAAGAAGGCGATACGCTTTACATTGTCGACGAAAAGGGCGGGGATCGAACGGTAGAGGTAATCACCTATAAGTTGGAATAGCCGGATGGTATTTTACATATCGACTTTATTTCTGATGGTTACGATTATGACTGGAAGACTAAGGATTTAAATAATCTGATTTCGCCGGTTACTCTCAATGTATCACAACTGGCAAGGTTCTAAGGCCCACCCCAACATCTTTTATTTTTACTTAATTTTGTATGTTTCGCTAATCCATACCTGAGCGCCAATTCTGATAAATTGCTACACGTATCGATGGCGATCAAAAAGTTTATTTTTCAGGATTGATTTTAGGGTACCAATCCTATGGGTAAAGTCTACCAGACTTAAGATAAATGCAAGTAACGTTGACTAAAAGGTCACAATGGTATCTTTGACAGGGTGGTGATTCTCTCAATCACAAGTTTTACGGTATCAATTCAATTGTGGCTATTGTTCCAGAACCAGCTTGTTTTCCATGCTATTCTCTAATAAGACGCATATAAAGTAATGTTAACACAGTTTTTCCAAGCTTGGCCTTGTATTTCCGTATAGATGGAAAATTGTCCACATATAAACATAGTTGGGCTGCTATCTTGACCTTTCCGGGTTAAGTAAACGCGCCGAGACATGCTTGAATGTCTCAGTCGATAATTTGCCGAGGCTCCGTGAAACAACGTAAACGACCCCACAAACTTACACATTATGCACAACGGAGGGTGATCGGACTCTTGGGTCTAGCACTTCCGTTACTCGTCGTGGCCATTTCGATTATACTGCCAGTCAAAGAACGGTGGACAATATTGGACTCGATTAGTGCATACTATTACACCAGTGCGATTCCCATATTCGTAGGCCTTTTATTTGCGCTAGCCGTTTTCTTGTTTGTTTACGGCGGGTACGAAGGGGACATCGCCGACAGACGCCTTGGTAAAATTTCTGGCACGGCGGCGCTGGGCGTTATCTTTTTTCCGACCAAAGCACCAGATGGGTTCATAGAGCCGCAATGGTGGATGGACTGGATGCGGACAGTTCATTACGTGTCAGCTACAATCCTCTTTGTGACTTTTATTCTGTTTTCTACGTGGCTGTTCCGAAGAACTGCAGCGGAGACGAAGGAAGAGATGTCCACCGGTAAGCGCCTTCGAAACAAGGCCTACTTGGTGTGTGGAGTGACTATGATAGTTAGCGTAATGTGGGCGGCCAGCTCGCTGTGGACCAGGCATCCGATATTCATCCCTGAGGCCATTGCCCTGATCGCCTTCTCAGTTTCCTGGCTTACCAAGGGACGAACAGTACGATGGCTGAGGTCGCTGTGGTAATGTACCAGCGGCTTGGTCGACTGGCCTAACAGACGTTGTGCTGAATGGTAATTCTACTACGCTCCATAGCTACCAGTGAGCTTACCGTTCCGCGCGACTGCGTTGCGTTTCCAGAATAATTATCCTAAAACTGATTATTTTGAGGCTGTTTTCTTTCAGGATATCAGTACAATGCAAAACTCATAATTATCCATAGCCCATTGTTTAATGATGCAAGTATGCATAATGTTATTTCCAGGCAATAACAGCTTTAACTTGAGAACAAAGTCCGCTGTACTAAATTTGAGCCGTTTAAGTTGGTTAGGTTTTTCAATCAAAATGCAGGCAGAAAATCGTGCAAGATCAAATTGCAAGCCTTACAGCTCTATCAGCAGCATATTTGCGAGCCGCTCATCAAATTCTTGACGCTGGGCCACTGATACTTAACGATCCAGTTGCCTTAATTTTGATTGGACCAGATGC
>JBATHN010000921.1:0-2044 GCA_049666885.1 Desulfobacterales bacterium | reverse complement strand
ATCCAGAAGCGCTCCGCCACCGGTCGCCGGGTTGAGCCGGAAGTTGTCGCCGCTGCGCATCAGCTCGTCTTCAATGCGGAAGCAAAAAGCAATCCGCACCAAGCGCAAGGTGCCGATGGCGCCGTCTCTGACCATCTGCCGGATACGGCGGCTGCGCGGATGGAAGCGGTACATCAGGGCTTCCATCAACGGCAACCCCGCTGCTGCGGCCGCACGCGACATTTCATCGGCCTCGGCGGCGCTGCAGGCCAACGGTTTTTCGCACAGAACCGGTTTGCCGGCGGCAAGGGCTGCGAGCGTCCACGGCCGATGCAAATGATTCGGCAGGGGGACATAGACCGCATCGATTTCGGGGTCATTCAAAAGGTCTGCGTAGCTGTCGTACAGACGGGAAATCCCGTTTTGTTGGACGACCTCGCGCGCGGTTTCCGGCGAACGGGTGGCCAACGCGACGACGGTCCCGTTGCGGGACTTTTGAATGGCCGGAATAACACAGACGCGGGCGATGGTGGCATTGCCCAGGACCCCCCAGCGAACGCGCTCATTCATCCACCACCTCCGGCCGCCCCCCGGCTGCAGCCGACCGTTTGGCCGCCTCTAAAATCGCCACCACCCGCACCGAATCCGACAACGGCGCCACCAGCGGTTCGCCCGCCAACAGGTGGTCGGCCAGGTTCTGATGAAAAAGATAATGCTGCCGGACGGGTTGCGCCAGTTTTTGGGGAACGATTTGGCCGGAAGCATGCCGGCGGTAGAGTGTCAGATCCGGTGTCATTTCGGTGGCCGGGATGTCGTGCCGGTGAAAATAGAGCACCGGATCAACGGTGTAGGTGGCGATATCCTGCCATTGCCCCAGGATGGCCCCTTCAGTTCCCAATAGGTACCACTTGGGCTTGCGTACGGCCGCAATGTCCGAATGCACGAATTCGGCCTCCTTGCCCCCGTCGAATCGAATATGAATCCGCTCCTGGTCGGCGTTGGTGACATCATGCCAGACCCGTTTGTGGCTGGTGCTGCTGACCGCCGCCACTTTCTCAGGCATCAGGCTCACGACCCAGTCGAGGTAGTGAGCCCCCCAGTCATACGCCGTACCGCCCGAAATCGGCGCATGCGAGTGCCAGTATCCGCAGGGGTGGGAAAACCCGCCAACGAAGGTCTCGAGGAAAAAGAGGTCGCCGATGAGCCCCTCGGAAAGGGCGTGTCTGATGGCCAGGTAGTCGACGTCCCAACGGCGGTTTTGATGACAGCTCAGATGGAGACCGCCGGTCTCGGCCGCACGAACCATGGCGTACGCTTCGTCTCGGGTCAGGGCCAGCGGTTTTTCACACACCACGTGTTTGCCGGCAGTCATCATCTGCAGCACCAGGTCGGCATGGGTGTTGGGCGGCGTGGCCACTATCACCAGGTCGACCGCCGGGTCGTCGGCCAGGGTCTCGGCCGTCGTATGGGCTTTAAGGTCGGCAAAGTCCTGACCGGCCTGCTCCAAGCGCCCCGGATTCAGGTCGCAGACCGCACGCAACGCCAATCCGGTCGTGTTTTGCACCCCCAGACCGTGATACCGGCCGACAGACGGGGCATAACCGAGAATGCCGACTCCCAGAGGCCGGTTGGGTTCGGTACGTCCGGTCAAATAGAGGATCAGCCGGTAGAGGACCTGCTGCAAGAAGGGATTGTCATACGCCTGAAGGGTGGTGGCGGCCACTTTGCCCTTTCCCAGCGGCCGGCACACCAGAACCGGGTTGTGGCGATACTGCCAGTCGGCGTAGAGGAGGATCTCGGTGTCCGCGGCGGCAATGTCCATGGGACGGTGCACGCTTTTCATATAGACGGCATCCGGCAGGCGCACCGCCAAAGGGTGTTTCGGGTCGCGGAAAAGAACCCGCAGCTCGGCTGCGGGTCCGGGCCGGCCGCAGCGCACCCCCAGTAAATCCGCCAGGGGCTTGCTGTCGGCTGGATCCAGCACCAGCCACCCGCCGCCGGCCTTGACGAAATCGGTCAACGATTGCGGTGGTTCCGTGTTTCCCGTTCCTGCAGTGGTCACCAC
>JBATHN010000920.1:0-1593 GCA_049666885.1 Desulfobacterales bacterium | reverse complement strand
TGCTGATGTTTTTACTGCCGGGTTCCGCGGCAATCGTGCCCGCCGCCGCTACCGGCGATATCTATATCATAAAAGTCAACGCCGGTATCGGACCCGGCGTCGCGGACTTCATCACCAGCAGCATCACCACAGCCAACGACCAGGATGCCGCGATCCTGATCATCGAACTGGACACGCCCGGCGGGCTGGCCGAGTCGATGCGCACCATCGTCAAGGCCATACTGGCCAGCAAGATACCGATTGCCGTGTATGTTTCGCCCAGCGGCGCCCGGGCCGCATCGGCAGGCGTGATGATCACCATGGCCGCCGATATTGCCGCGATGGCGCCGGGCACGAACATCGGTGCTGCCCACCCGGTGGGCGGCGGCGGTCAGGAGATCAACAAGACCATGTCGGAAAAGGTGGTCAACGACATGGTGGCCCAGGCCCGCAGCGTCGCACAAGAACGGGGCCGCAATGCCGCTTGGGTCGAAAAAGCGATTCGGGAAAGCGTTTCCGCCACCGAAACAGAAGCTTTGAAGAAAAATGTGATCGATCTGATCGCCAAGGACACGGATGACCTGATCCAAAAGATTGATGGACGCGACATCAAGGATAAGGGACGCCTCAAACTGGAGGATGTTAATAAGGTCGTTCTCTCTGAAACCTTGCGCGACAAAATTCTCAGGACAATCAGCGACCCGAATATCGCTTACATTCTCCTGATGATCGGGCTGGCGGGGCTCTACTTCGAGCTCTCCCATCCGGGAGCTATTTTTCCAGGGGTGATCGGCGGCATCTGCATCATCCTGGCCTTTTTCGCGCTCCAGGCCTTGCCGATCAACACCGCCGGCATTCTTTTGATCCTCCTGGCCATCGTCTTTTTCGTTCTTGAAATGAAGATTGCCAGTTACGGGCTGTTAAGCATCGCCGGCATCGTGACCCTGGTGCTCGGCTCGTTGATGCTGTTCAAGTCGAGCAGCCCGGAAATGCGGCTTTCCTTGGCCGTGCTGGTTACCACTATCGTCCTGGTATCCGGGTTTTTCGTGCTCGTCGCGGGTCTCGTCTTCCGGGCCCAGGTGTCGAAACCCAGAACCGGCTCGAGCGGCATGATCGATGAAATCGGGGTGGTTCGTCAGGCTCTCACCCCGGAAGGTAAAGTTTTCGTGCACGGTGAATTGTGGAAGGCGACCGCCAAGCTGCCGATCATGGAGGGGACCCGGGTCAGGGTCATTGGTGTCGAAAATCTGGTTCTGAAAGTCGAACCGTTGAGCCAAAAGCTCGCAAAAAAATAACGGATCATTTTGGACGCTGATGCATCCCGTCCGGCGGCTGGTGCAAAATCCCGGAATGTCCAGATATTGAGACGATTTTACGCCTTTTCGGCCGGGCGCCTCAAGGCCCGAAATCACCAACTTATTTTTTTCACGAGCCCTCAACAAGGAGCATCACCATGTTTTATCCACTAATCGTTATCGTCATACTGGTTGTTTTTTTCCTTTCCGCCGCCCTGCGCATTTTAAACGAGTACGAACGCGGAGTCGTCTTTCGACTGGGGCGCGTCATTGGCCCCAAGGGTCCGGGCCTCATCATCCTGATCCCCATCATCGATAA
>JBATHN010000919.1:0-2404 GCA_049666885.1 Desulfobacterales bacterium | reverse complement strand
GGACGACGATATTAACGGGGTGTCTGGAAGTTCAGGACAGAAGGATAATCTCGCGCGGGTGCATTTGTGACCAAGCGTTAATACCACCTTCAACATTACCACATCGTGGCAGTCAGTCAACCCTTTTAGACATATGTTGTAGTTGTCTTAAAAAACAAGAATTAGATTTTTTCGTGGACCCTTATCGACGGATCGGCGCCACTTTTTCGACCGTCAGGGTCATCGCTCCGAAGTCTTCCTCCACCTTGCCGGTGAGAATGTAAGGCCGGTGGCGGTCGAGCATGCAGCAGAACTTGCGGTAGGCTTCGGGGAAAAAGGTGGTTTCCACCAGGCCGGTCTCGTCCTCGAAGGTCAAAAACTCCATCGGGTCGCCGTGCTTGGTGCTGACGACTTTGCCGGTGACCAGCAGGCCGGCCACCCGCACCCGCTGGCCGGCATAGCGCTTCAGGTCGACGGCCTTGACGATGCTCCGATGTTTTAGAATGTCTTCGAAAAGCGCCATCGGGTGGCGGTCGCACAGGAACCCCAGGGCGGCAAACTCCCGGCGCAGGCGGTCGCGCTCGTTGCCCGGCGGAAGTGACGGTTTGATCTCCTCCGGGTCGGCATCGAACAGGCCGGCCTGTTTTGACCGGTTCGAGCGGCGCTGCTGCCAGGCGGCCAGGTCCCACAGCAGGGAAGCCCGGCTCTCGCCGGGATGAAGGGCATCGAAGGCACCGGCGCAGACCAGGCTGCGGGCTTCCGGCTCTTCGGGCCGCACCCGCTTTAAAAAATCCTTGAAACTGCGATACGGTGAGGCTTTGCGGCAGTCGACGATCCGCTGCTGCGTGGCCGTTCCCAGTTCGGCCACCGACTGCAGGCCCACCCGGACCGCATTGTCGCGGCCTTGCCAGCGGATGCGGCCGGCGTTGACATCCGGCGGCAGGATTTCCAGCCCCATGCGCCGCGCTTCGGACACGTAGGCAAAGGTGCTGTAGAACCCGCCCTGGTTGCTGATCACCGCGGCCACGAACTCGGCCGGAAAGTGGGTCTTCAGGAAAGCGGACTGAAACGAGACCCGTGCGAAGCTCGCGCTGTGGGGTTTGCAGAAGGAGTAGCCCGCGAAGCTCATCATCATCTGCCAGATCTCCTCGATCTTTTCAACTTCCACTCCCCGGGCGCGGGCACCGGCGGCAAACCGCTGGCGGTAATCCCGCAGTTGACGAACCTTGTCCTTCTTGGACAAAACCTTGCGCAGCCCGTCGGCCTCGATGTGGTCGAAGCCGGCGATGGCCATGGCGGTTTTGGAGACGTCCTCCTGGTAAACCATGATGCCGTAGGTCTCGTCGAGCACGTCTGTCAGCAGGGGGTGGATCGGTTCCCACCGGCCGCCGTGCAGGCGGCGGATGTACTCGCGGATAAAAGTGTTGGCTGCCGGCCGAATGATGCTGCTGTGGATGACGATGTGCTCGAAATCGCCGACGCGCGTCCGCTGCTGCAACAGACGCGTGGCCGGGCTCTCGATGTAGAAGCAGCCCATGGTGAGCCCTGCAGCGATGGTGTTTTGAGTGGCCGGGTCGTCTTCCGGTTCCCACTTGTGTTCGTCGAAAGCGGTGCCGTTCGCGCGTGCGTTGGCAACGGCATCACGGATGACGCCCAGGCTGCGGTTGCCGAGCAGGTCGATCTTCACCAGGCCGGCTTCTTCGGCGGCGTCCTTTTCCCATTGGATGACCGGTACGCCTTTGGGTGCCGGTTCGACGGGCACGTATTCATCGATCGGATTGGGCGTGATGACCACGCCACCGGAATGGACGGAGATGTGCCGCGGCAGTCCGATGATGCGCTGGGCCAGGCGGATGATCTCGGGCCAGGGCTCCGGGAAGTCGAGCCGTCCCATCTCGGGCAGCTCTCTGAGCCGGGTCAGCAGGTCGTCGTCTTCGCCCGCGGCCTTCCAAAACCAGGGCAGCCGCTTGGAGACCTGGCCGATCTCGCGGTCCGTAAGTCCGTACACCTTGGCGGTTTCGCGGATGGCCATGCGGGGCCGGAAGGCGACGTGGGTGCAGACCATGGCGGCATGGCCGGGGTACTGTTTCAGAACCGAATCGAGCACCGCGTCACGTTCGTCCCAGGCGAAGTCGACGTCGATGTCGGGCGGGTCCTGGCGTCCGGGGTTGAGAAAACGCTCGAAGTAGAGGTTGTGCTTGATGGGGCAGACGTTGGTGATCCTCATGCAGTAAGCGACCAGCGAAGCGGCGCCGCTGCCCCGGCCGCAGATGCGCGGGCTGCGGTTTACGATGTCCTGCACCACCAGGAAATAAGAAGAAAACCCCATCTGTTCGATGATGCGCAGCTCGTGCTCCAGACGCTCCACCACCGGTTCGGGCAGGTCGTCGCCGTAACGGCCCCGTGCACCGGCATAGGCGGCCTG
>JBATHN010000918.1:0-1897 GCA_049666885.1 Desulfobacterales bacterium | reverse complement strand
CCGTGGGGGCCAAGGCGATCACGATTCGCCAGGCCATTTTTATCGCCGGGATTCTCAACGTCGTCGGTGCGGTGTTCATCGGATCGCACGTCACCGACACCATCCGCAAGGGAATCGTTTCGACCGCGGTCATGTCCGATCCCCACCTGGCACTGCTGGGTGCACTTTCCGCTTTGCTTGCAGCTGCACTGTGGGTTTCTTTTGCCACCTGGCGATCTCTTCCGGTTTCGACGACCCACTCGATTGTGGGCGCAATGATCGGTTTCGGTATCGTAGCGGGCGGCTTTTCAGTGATCCAATGGGGCAAGCTCGGGGCGGTCGTGTTGAGCTGGGTCATTTCCCCCGTTTTCAGCCTGGTGATCGGTTATGCCACTTTCAAAGTCATCGTCAACCTGATCCTCTCCAAGAAAGACCCGTTTCAGCAGGCCTTGCGGCTTTCGCCCTGGTTTATCGGCCTGGCCGTTTTCGTGGTCGTGCTCTCGTTTTTGTTCAAGACGCCGCTCGGCAGCTCACTGGCGATCGGAACGCCCAGCGCGCTGCTGATCGCCCTGGCATCCTCCGGTCTCTTGGGGTATGCGGGTAAAAGGCTTCTGATACACTTTTTGAGCGGACTCGGGCAAAATGGCGGTGAGGAAGAGGTCTTCAGACGCATACAGATCGGCACCTCCTGCTACGTGGCCCTGGCCCAAGGAGCCAATGATGTTGCCAACGCCATCGGCCCCCTGGCGGTGATCTACTTTCTGGTTAAGACCGGCGGGGTCGGGGCCAAGGTGCCGGTGCCGACGTTTCTGCTTCTTTTCGGCGGTGTCGGTATTGCCTGCGGGATTGGAATGGCCGGTCACCGCGTGATGGAGACCATCGGCAGCAAGATCACCACGCTGACCAACACCCGCGGGTTTTCGGTCGATTTCGCGGCCGCCACCACGGTGCTGATTGCTTCCAAATTGGGTTTGCCGGTCTCCACAACGCACGCGGCCGTTGGGGGCGTCATGGGTGTCGGCCTGGCCCGCGGTCTCGAGGCGGTCAATTTTCGCATCATATTTCAAATCATCATCTACTGGGTCCTGACCGTCCCGGCGGCAGCCCTCACCAGCATCGTCATCTTCAAGGTCCTGGAATATTTTCTATAGAGGAGGCTAAGGTCATGCGAATACCGTTTCTTTCGATGTTTATGACATCGCCCTTTGTCGGCCTGCAGGAGCATGCGGAAAAGGTCAAAGAATGCGCCTGGACCTTTCAGCAGGCCATCGAGTGCCACGTCTCCAAGGAGTGCGTGCGATTTGAAGAATTCAGGCAGGAGGTGCACCGGATCGAACACGAGGCCGATGCCGTCAAACGGCGGATCCGGGGGCACTTGCCGAAAGGGACCCTGCTGCCGGTGGACAAGTTTCAGCTGTTTCGCTACCTGCGGGAACAGGACCGGGTGCTCGATGCAGTGGAAGAAACCCTTGACTGGATATCCTATCGCAGCGAACCGGGCATACCGGAAGAACTACAGAAGAATTTCTTCCTTTTGGTGGACGCCGTAATCGAGCCGATCGAGGAGCTGAGCCGCATGGTCAGTGAAGCCCGCAAGTACTTCAGTAATTTTTCGGAAAAGCAGCGGGTGGTGGTAAAAGACATCATCCGGAACCTTCGCCGGCAGGAGCACGAGGCTGACGTGCTGGAAGACCAGATCAACCAGAAGGTCTTTAACTCCACCCTGGATCCGGTCACGGTTTTTCACATGGTGCGCCTGGCCGAAATTGTCGGTTCGATCGCGGACCACGCGGAAAACGCCGGAGACATGATGCGGGCCATGATTGCGCGCTGACCGAAAACTGACCTTCCCATGATAGTCGCTGAACAATGGCACCATGATATCGATGTAAAAGCCCTGCTCAGGATGTCGGTGCGC
>JBATHN010000917.1:0-7710 GCA_049666885.1 Desulfobacterales bacterium | reverse complement strand
CTGTTGGTCGGCCTGGCGAGCAAGAACGCCATTCTTATCGTTGAGTTTGCTAAAACACAGCGCGAAGAAGGGCTGTCCATTGCCGACGCCGCGGTAGCCGGCGCGCGAATCCGTTTCAGGGCCGTGTTGATGACCGCGTTTTCATTCATCCTGGGGGTGCTCCCCTTGGTGATTGCCTCCGGCGCCGGCGCCAACAGTCGGCGGGCCATCGGAACCACGGTGTTCAGCGGCATGCTGGCGGCAACCCTGGTCGGTATCTTTTTGATTCCGGCGCTCTATGCCGCCTTCCAGACCTCGCGGGAAAAAGTATATGCCCGGCGGAAGCGGCGGCGCGAACAAGCGAAGACAAGTTAGTGTCCAAGAGAAAACGATATGAAAACCATTAAAAGAATGCTGTCCGCCGGTAGGCTCCTGCGTGTGCTGGGCGCAGCCTGCACACTCTTGTCTCTCTGCGGCTGTTCGGCCGTGGGGCCCGATTATGTCAAACCCGAAACCGAGGTTCCTTCAGCCTGGTACTCCGAACTCCAGGACGGGCTGACCAACACGGCCATTGATCCCCAGACCCTGGCCCAGTGGTGGTCGACTCTCGAGGACCCGACTCTCTCCAGTCTTATGGAACGGGCTGTTCGTGGAAATCTCGATCTGAAGAACGCCCGGGCCCGTGTTCGCGAGGCACGCGCCCTCAGAGGCATCAATCGCGCCAGATTGTTCCCTATCATCGATGCAACGGGATCGGCCACTAAAAGCCGCAGCAGCGAAAACAGCGGCGACGGCACCGAAAGCGAGCTCTATTCGGCGGGCTTCGATGCCGGCTGGGAGTTGGACGTGTTCGGTGGGGTGCGCCGTTCGGTGGAGGTGGCCGAGGCGGACCTCGAAGCCAGTTGGGAGAATCTCCACGACGTTCTGGTGAGCCTTTTGGCCGAAGTCGCCCTTAATTACATGGAGGTGCGCACATTCCAGGCCCAGTTTGCCGTGGCCGAGGCCAATATCGCGGCCCAAGCGGAAACCTTTGCATACACCAGTTCGCGGTTCGAGGCCGGTCTCAGCAACGAATTGCCCGTTCAGCAGGCCTTGACCAATCTCGAAGCCACCCGCTCCCAAATTCCGAGTCTGAGGACCGGCCTGGCGGCAGCCAACAATCGCCTGTCGGTGCTGCTGGGAGAACAGCCCGGTGCGGTCAACCGGGAGTTGGCCGAACCCCGGCCCATCCCCGTGCCGCCTCTCATAGTGGCCGTGGGCGTGCCCGCGGATACCCTCTTACATCGGCCCGACGTGCGCCGTTTCGAGCGACTGCTGGCGGGGCAGACGGCTCGAATCGGTGTAGCCACGGCCGATCTCTATCCCAAATTCTTTCTGACGGGTACCATCGGACTCGAATCCCTTTCAGCCGGTGACCTGTTCAATTCAACCAGCCGAGCGTGGCTCATCGGTCCCAGCGTACTCTGGAACGTATTCGACGCAGGGGCCGCCCGCCAGCGCATCGAATTCCAGTCCGCCCTGCGGGAACAAGTACTGAATGAATATGGATCCAAGATCCTCCTGGCGTTGGAAGAAGTGGAAAATGCCTTGGTGGCTTACGCCCAGGAACAGCTCCGGCGGGAATCATTGAAGGCGGCCGCTGCCGCCGCCCAGCGGGCGGTCTTACTGGCACAGGACCAGTACGCAGCGGGCTTGGTTGATTTCAACAACGTCTTGGTCGCTCAACGGTCACTGCTCTCCCTTCAGGATGAACTGGCCCGCAGCGAAGGGACGGTGACCTCGAACCTTGTGCGACTCTACAAGGCCCTCGGCGGTGGGTGGGAATTTCAGGGGTCGACCGCGAAAGGAATGGCGGTGGATACCCAACACTCACGGCCCATCGGGTCGCCATAGTGAATGAAAATGACGCTCCGGAGCCCGGATGTGCGGTTGCGAATAGCGGCTGACTGTCTGAGTCGCTTAGGGGGTCTTAGACCGGACCCTATGCCAATGCCGCTTTGAAGACACGACCTTCAAGCTGCATCCGAACTCATTATTTGAAGACGGGACTGGTTCGGGCTCAGCCCGTTGGCGGCTATTTTCAGCCGTTTTCGAAACCGTTCATCCGGGCGGAGGTGCCACCTTATTTTCGAACTAAAGTGCTACTGCATTGTAGGGGCAATCAGGCGCATTCCAGAGCGGCCTCTTCGGTGCCCTCTCTCTGTCGTTGTGCAAACCGTTCGCTATGTACGGATTTCAAGAGCCTCAAACCGGGCTTGAAGAAAAACTGCTTCTCACCGAACGCCGGTCGGAGGTCATCCAACCAGGCGGCGGTCTCGTCATAGCGGGCAAAGAAAATGCGGTTGACCCATTCGGGCTCTCGTCCCTGAATGAACTTGAGGGCGAAAACCCGCTCCCCGCCGATATCTGTAATACCGTCAATCAGCACTTTTCCAGGCGTCGCCGACATGGAGGGTCCCCGCACCGTCCGGCAGAGACCGGACACGCTCCGGTAGGCGCTGGAAAATATGCGAAATGCGTCGGCCAGCGGCACCTCGAAATAATGCTGCGGACCGGTGTCGCGCGGAACGAACATGTAATACGGCACGGCGCCGAGGGTGACCTGCTTTTGCCACATGTCACTCCATATCTCCGGCTTGTCGTTGATATGCCGAACCAGAGGCGCCTGGCAGCGGATCTGGGCTCCGGTCGAGAGGATGCGCTTGATGGCCGCTTGGACTGCCGGTGTATCCAATTCGCGCGGGTGACTGAAATGGGCCATTATGGCCAGGTGCAGCCCTCCGGCGACAATCTGCTCGAAGAGTTTCAAAAGGTCGTCCGCATCATGGTCGCTGAGGAAGCGATAGGGCCAGTAAGCCAGCGCCTTGGAACCGAAGCGGATGGTGGACAACCCCTCCTGTTTTCGATTTAGCAGCGGAGCGACATAGCGCCGGATCAGCCGGGTGCTCATCGTGAGCGGGTCCCCACCGGTGTAAAGGACGTCCGTCACTTCCGGATGGCGGTCGAGGTATTCGGCCAGGTCTTGCGGCCGCTTGTTCATGAACTTCAGTCCATCGATGCCGGCGAACTGCGCCCAGCGGAAACAGTAGGAGCAATAGGCATGACAATTCTGGCCTTGGCTGGGGAAATAAAGCACGGTCTCCCGGTACTTGTGCTGCATCCCGTTGTACACCTTACCGTTTTCGACCGGCACATTCAGTTGCAACTGTCCGGCCGGATGGGGGTTGAGCCTCATCTGGATGCGCTCGGCAGCCCGTCTGATGTCAGACTGTGGGGCGTTAACGGCAAATAATCGCTCGATGCTTTCCCGGTCCGTTTTTTCCAGCAGGCCGCGTTGCGGAAAAGTCAGCCGGAATATCGGATCATCCGGGACCTTTTGCCAGTCGATCAACTCATCCACAACGTAGTTGTTAACGCGAAACGGAAAAACAGCCGCTGCGATGTCGATGCCTCTTGTGACTTCTGGAGGCATTAACGCCAGTTGGCCAATTGACCGAAAATTCTTCCGATTGTAAAGGCGAAACTTTTCTTTTCCAACTTTCCGGGTGTCGGGCATACACAAATTCCTTTTCTTTTTAAAAAATATGAACTAAAAAATAATTTTCAGCTGAAACATTTCGCATGCAAAATATATGATTCGGCCTTATTTGTCAAGTTCAGGCGTAGCCGATTCCTGACATTGAATCGTCCGCCGGTTATAAAGGCGCACCAGGAAATATTTACCCGTCTTGCTTGTCTTTTGACCCGTTTACCACCTTCCATCCACCGACATATGTCCTGATAAACACCGGCGCATGTGCTTTGCAGACGAACCAAAATCAGGCGTAATTTTGTGTCATTATTTCTTGCCGAGGCCTAAAAAAATTTAAGAGATTGAACTTTAAATGAAGTTATGTCATCACCCAATGAGTTGGGCATAGCGGACCGGTGGTTACAAAACAAAAAAAACCGGCCGTTCGGCCAACCCTACCGACAATCATGCTTGCAATAGAGGGCGAATAAGGTGGATCCCATCCCGAAAATCGTCAGTGGCCTGCGGCACATCGCCCGTGAACTTTCCATTCACTCCAGGTTCATCCAGGACAACTACAACATCACGGTGCCGCAACTGGTCTGCCTGCGTGAAATCAGCGACGGCGAACCGATCTCCCTCGGGGAACTCACCCGTTCGCTGCATCTCAACAACTCGACAGTAACCGGAATTGTCGACCGGCTCGAGAAGCGCAACCTGGTGCGGCGTGTCAGGCAAAGCCGGGACCGACGGCAGATACACGTGGAGGTCACCGACGAGGGCAAACGGTTTATCAAGCAGGCCCCCAAGCCCCTGCAGGATCATTTCATCGAACAAATCCGCCAGATGGATCCGCTTGAAGTCGACAAAATTCTGTGGGCGATCGACATACTCGCCGACATGCTGCAGATTGCCAGCGCTGCGGAACAAGAGAAGACACCGTCTCCAAAAAAATGAAGAACAGGGCTGTGCGCATTCAAACCGAGCCGAACCATCGGAGATAAACAAGCGCAGCCGTCGGTGGCCGGATTTTAAATTTCACAAAGGGGTTGAATTCGTTTTAGTGGATGGAGGTAAGGCCGACATGGCTTTCAGCATCGCATTGATTATTCTTCTGGGCCTGGGCGGCGACTATCTGTTCCGGCGTCTCAAGTTGCCCGGCCTGGTCGGCATGCTGCTGGTGGGCGTTCTTGTAGGACCGTATGTCCTCAACCTGATTTCACCCGCCATGATGGCGGTTTCCGGTGATTTTCGCAAGATCGCCCTGATCGTCATCCTGCTGAGGGCCGGTTTCGAGCTGCGTCGCGATACCTTGAACCGGGTCGGGCGGGCTGCGCTGCTCATGAGTGCGGTACCGGCGATTTTCGAAATCCTGGGCGTGATGTGGGTTGCCCCCAGGTCTGCTGGGAATCAGCCTGCTGGATGCAGCGCTGCTCGGTTCCGTTCTGGGCGCCGTTTCCCCGGCCGTCGTGGTGCCGCTGATGATCGATTTCATGGACCGCGGTCGGGGAACCGGCAAAGGCATACCCACGCTGGTCCTGGGGGCTTCGTCGGTGGATGATGTTTTCGTGATCTTGCTGTTCACCATCTTTTTGGGAATGTACGGCGTCGGCGAGGTCCACATCTGGGCCAAACTGGCCCAGATCCCCGTGAGCATCGTGCTGGGAAGCGTAGTGGGCCTGGTGCCCGGCTTCGTCTTGCTGAAACTCTTTCAGAATTATGACTGGCGGTCGCCCAAGCGCACCATCGTGGTCCTGGGGGTCGCCATATTTCTGACCTGGCTGGAAAGTGTCACCGAAAGATGGGTTCCGATTGCGAGCCTGCTGGGGGTGATGGCCATCGGTTTTGTGATCCTCGAAAAATCCGAACCGATTGCCCACTTGATTTCTCAAAAATTAAAGAAATTGTGGGTCTTCGCCGAACTGCTGTTGTTCGTGTTGGTATGCGCCCAGGTCAATATTCACGTGGCCTGGGATGCCGGACTGGCTGGAACCGTCGTCATTCTTGCAGGACTCGTCTTTCGCAGTATCGGCACCTGTCTGTCGCTGATCGGCACCCCGTTGACCGTCAAGGAAAAACTGTTTTGCGTCGTGGCCTACATTCCCAAGGCCACGGTGCAGGCCGCCATCGGCGCCGTTCCCCTGGTGGCCGGAATACCGGCCGGGAGAGGTCATTCTGGCCGTCGTGGTCCTCTCGATCCTTCTTACCGCTCCCCTTGGTGCGGTCGGCATCATGCTCATCGGTGAAAAGGTGCTGGACCACAGCGAGCGCTCGGCTTACCGGTTCAAGGAGTTGCGGGGCAATATGGACCTGCCCCGTGTAGGGGAAAGGGTCCGCAGCAAACAATACGGAACGGTCTGGAAGGTGATCGAAGAGAAGGAAATCTGGTTCCCGGAACCGGCCGATAAACAGGGGAAGAAGGTGTCACCGGATTTGATTCCGGCCGTTTCCCTGCGGTACTGGAAAGAAGACTGCAGCCAGGGGCCCGGTTCCGGCAAGACAATGTTCTACCGCTACAGACGCATCGATCCCTCCTTCCAAGCTCACTGGGAAATCCTCTACGACTGGTGATCCGCTAACCAGTGGAATAAAGAATAAAGGGGACATTTATATATTCAAACTAAAGTTTCCCGTTTTTCACAGCGGTGAGCAGCAGGGCGATGATTAACCCCATATTTAATTATCAATGATAACAGAGGGTTAGTAAAAATGAGGTCTTTTGTAACCTGTTGATATTACTACATATATCAAAACGATTTTTTGCTGATTTTTTGTAAATATTTATGAATTACAGGAGTTTATAGTGGATTGCGAGGTCCAATTGTGCTATGTTCGTTTTGACGAAACAAAACACCACAACAAAAGGACCTCGCATGATCATCCTACACGACATCCTCGAAAAACTCAAAAGCCAATTTGCTCTTTCCCGAAAAGGCGATGAACGGGGTATCTGGTTTGTCTACACTATTATTGCGATCATCATTCCATTTACTTCTTCCAAGACTTCCAATATACTTCGATGCCTTAACACGCTTTTCGGCTTTACCGGCATACGCAAAAAACGATTCTACACGTTCATGGCTTCGCCCAAGATCCCCTGGAAGCGGCTATGGAAAACCCTGTGGAAGATGATCCCCGATCCGTTGACCGGTGACAGGTTGCTGTTGGCGCTCGACGACTGCATCAATCCGAAGACGGGAAAGAAAATATACGGATGCGGCAAGGTCTTTGATCATGCCGCCAAGCAGAACCAGTCAAAATATCCATGGGCGCAGAACATTGTCGCCATTGGCCTGTTAAGGATCGTTAAGGGGCGCTGGGCATGTCTGCCGCTGAGCTGGCGGTTCTATCATCTGAAAAAGAGCATTGAGAAGATTAATCGGAGCATTAACGGGCCCAAGGTTGTATTTGAGACCAAGCTTGCGCAGGCCGTCGAGATGATAACCGATATTGCCGAGGTGTTTGGTCAAGCACGCATTGTAACGATCACCGACTCATGGTTTGGCAATAACGGCCTGTTCAAGCCGCTGCACAATAGACTTGGCTCACGGTTCCACATGGTATCCCGATTGCGCTCGAACAATAACGTTTTTAAGCTGCCCGGGCCCCATCTGCAAAAGGGTCCGGGACGTCCCAGAAAATATGGTAAGAAGCTGGGAGATGCCGCTTCGCTGGCCGTTGGATTCAAGCCATTGGCAAGCGAATATAGCGTTAATCTCTATGGTCGCATCAGGACCGTTGTCGCCTATGAGCGTGTGGTGATGCTCAAAACGCTCAGGTGTGCGGTCAGGGTTGTGTGGGTCTATCGAAAAACCCAATGGGTAGCGCTTTTTTCTACGGACCTAACACTCTCGGTTGAGCAAGTGATCGAATACTATGGGGCCAGGTGGAAGATTGAAGCTGCATTCAAAGAGCTTAAACAAGATGTCGGCAGTGCCGAGACACAAACCAGACATCCCACATCCGTCACGAACCATTTGCACTTTTGCATGATGGCCACTTCAGTAGCCTGGATTTACGCCAGCCGACTTGGGAAAACGCCAAACCGACGGCACGCGGTTAAAGGTCGTAACCATTTCGCCTTTTCCGATGTTCGAAGATCGGTTGCTCGAGCCGCACTGGATGATAATTTTGGTATACTTTTCCCGGTGCCGTGTAAATCCGTCGTAAATTCTCTCGTGGCAGTACTATTGCGCATGGCGGCATGAACCGTTTTCAAC
>JBATHN010000916.1:0-1573 GCA_049666885.1 Desulfobacterales bacterium | reverse complement strand
GACTTGACCACAAAATAACCATCAGGGATTTTGCCAGTAAAACCTGGAGGCAGAAACAGGAACTTGCCGCCTTTACCTTTGTCAGGCCCGACAACACCAATGTCGGTCAAAAACTTAAAATTCGCATCATCCACGGTGCCTAACATCCCAGGCGGAGCATCTACCACCGTGGGTCCGTCGACCTTCAGGTCGAGTGAGGCAACGGCATAGACCGTGCTGTTATTGCCGGTCAGGTACAGCTCAGTCGGCGTGAGCCCGGGGCTGGGGTGCACACCTATATCGGATGAAGTCTTAAATCCGAAATCCCGAATCTGCCCCTTGATGATGGCGTTCACAGAGAGCGCCGGTAAAAAATCCATATAGGCTTGCGTGGCACGCTGTAAATCCAGCTCATCGTAAATCTTTTTAGTGGTTTCTTCGGTTGGATACGCCTCGAGATCAAACTTCAATGTGCCGAAGTTCGTCTCGATCGTATCCGGCGCCGGTTTGAAATCCTTGTTGGTTTGTTTCTTGCCGGCATTCTTAAACAAGTTTTGCGTCTGCTCAGCAGTCTCAGCCTGAACTGGCATCGCTACGATTGTTGCCATTAGTCCGGCAACAGTAAGTGTCGTTAATAATTTTATTTTCATGTTCACTCTCCTTTTTTCATTTCAGGGTAAGGGAGCGGCGGAGAGTTACGCCCCCCTAACCCTGGGTTACATTTATAGCTACTTCACCAATTCAATCTCACCCGGCCGCCAGGTCTGGTCTATCCATGGCTGTTCCGGTCCATAGATACGCAGGGCAATGAACCAGCTTTTGCCTGGAATGGTCTGCAGCCAGTTGCCTTCCATGCCTTTGGGGGCTTTTGGAGAAAAGTAAATATCCATCGAGCCGTCGGCATTGGTTTTAATGCCTTTATCCTGACTTCCCAGCGTTGGGAACTGCTGATCGGTCTGCAGCTGGGAACGGGTCTGGGTGTCATACATGGTGATGGCCCAGAAATCCTTGGCCGGTGGATTCGGCGGTACGTGGAGTTTATAGGTCTTGGAACCGTCAAATATGTCGCCATTGGAATCGAGCATGGCCATGGAGTAGTCGGAGCCTTTTCCAGCAACGGTCATGGCCATCGCCGGGGAAACACAGATGTAGCCGAAGTGAAAGAGCACTCGCGGCTCCAGGCGATAAGCGCCGTTGCGGGTGAAGGTCGTGTCTTTGTCGGCATAGGCCGTAACCCAGGCTTCACTATCCTTAAAGGTTAAATTGCCGGGATCACGTGGGAAATAGCTGATCGCGCGGGCAGCACCATTGGCAATCTCCATGGCATCCTTCAGGATTTTTTTCATCCGTGCATCGGGATTAAAGGGCTTACCTTTTTCAATACCGATAGCCGCCATCATGCCTTTCGCTTCCGGTCCCAGATAATCGTCAGGTTCTCCCTGAATCAGTGCATGCAGTTTTTCAAACGCCGTGAAATCATTCGGAAGGATCACTTGCATTTTCTTGCCAGACACGTTGATGAATTCCATGGCCGGAGGATTGGCTTTTGTGGACAGGGGGTAAACCTTCAGGGTACTACGGATATTCTTGGAGG
>JBATHN010000915.1:0-4124 GCA_049666885.1 Desulfobacterales bacterium | reverse complement strand
AGAGCGTTTTGGATTGAAGCGGTCATGGTTCAGACAATGCAGACACGACAGGCAATCGTTTGGTGCCCTATCGGTGACAGAGTAGTCTTTGATCGGCGCCAAACCTGGTAGTCAACGGCAGGCCGGCTCCGATGATCGGCTCTTGTGCCGGTGGCTGCACCCCCCTATCATTAAAACCGGATGCGACCATAACTATTTAAGCCGCAAACTCTGTGCCAGATATTCTGGTGCCACGGTGTGGCAGGGAAAAATGCAGTATTAGCGATGCGTTACCGTTTTATTGAACTTTTAAAATGCGTTCGCCCGTCATCTAAGGGCGGTAATCAAGTGTCCAATAATTGGACAAAATGTGTCTTTTTGCTATTATTTATAATAATTTTAAGTAAATAAATTAATTGTTTATATATTTGACATGTATAATTTTTAGGCACTTGTACGGTCCAGGGCCAAACCGTATTTCTTGATCTTGTTGTAGAGGGTGGCCCGGGAAATTCCCAAAGTCCTGGCGGCCTTGGAGAGATTGTACCCCATCTCCGCAATGATGTCCGCGATCGTCTCTTTTTCGACTTCTTCGAGGTGTGCCCGGGGCGGTGTCTTAACGGTCGCGTTTCTCGTCGCAACCGAGATCCCCAGGCTTGACGGCTCGATACGGTCGCCCGCGGCCATGTTGACTGCCCGTTCCACCACGTTTTCCAGCTCGCGGACATTGCCGGGCCAACTGTAGGCCAGCAGAGCCTGTTCGGCCGCGGGAGCAAAGGTCAGGCCCGTTTTATTCAGCGATTGAGAACAACGGTAGAGTATGTGGCGAGCCAAGGGTATGATGTCTTCGCCGCGCGACCGGAGTGGTGGAATGACGATCGGAAAAACGTTGAGACGGTAGAAGAGATCCTCCCTGAAAATTTTCTGATCGACCTTCTCCTGCAACTTCGCATGGGTGGCCGCGATGATCCGCACGTCGACCGAAATCGACTTGTGCCCGCCGATGCGGTAGACCTCACCGGTTTGCAGAACGCGCAGCATTTTCACCTGCATGTCGGCCGGCATGTCACCGATTTCGTCGAGCAGAACGGTGCCGCCGTTGGCCAGTTCGAATTTTCCCGGCCGCCCGCCTTTCCTGGCTCCGGTGAAGGCACCATCCGCATAGCCAAACAACTCGCTCTCCAACAGTTCGCGGGGAATAGCCCCGCAGTTGATGGCCAGGAAGGGGTGCCCCCGTCGCTCACTGTGGTTGTGGATGGCCTGAGCGAAGAGTTCCTTTCCGGTACCGGTTTCCCCCAACAGAAGCACGGTGGAGTTCCCCAAGGCGGCGATCATGGCCATCCTTTTGACTTCCTGAATGGTGGCACTGACCCCGATGATGTCCTCGAAGGTAAACCGCGCGTGGGTGCCGGCCATTTCATTGACAAGCTTTCGGATCCTGTGGATTTCGTTAAAGACGATGATGATCCCCTGCATCTGTTCGGTTTGATCGAAAATCGGTTTAGCGGTATACAGCAGGTGAACATCCCGGGTGGGAGAGTGGATAATAATCTCCTGGTCGACCAGCTCGAATCCCGGTCGCATCATCCGCCCCAGGTCCAGTCGGTCGCCGAGAACGGTTCTCAGCGGTTTGCCTACCAGAGGCATACCCCATTGGAGAATATGGCGCCCCTGATTGTTGATCTGGTTGATCATGCCGTTCTTGTCGATCGCCATTACGCCGCTGTCGATTGAATCGATGATGGCCCGCATGTAATTGTTGCGCAGCACCAGTTCCTTGGACGCTTTTTTTATACGCAGCTGATTTTCGATGGCCCTGGCGGCTGTGATGACCATTCCCAGGGTATGGGGATGAACTTGACTGGCGTCACCGGACATGGCAATGACGCCGAGCAGTCGGTTGTCGGGATCGAAAATTGGCGCAGCCGAACAGGTGTGGCCGTGGCCCCGCCGACAAAAGTGCTCGTCGTCGTTGATCTGCACCGGAATTTCCCGGGCCAAGGCTAAACTGATCACACTGGTTCCGACATCTTTTTCTGTCCAGCGATAACCGGGCCAACAGTTGCCGGCCTTCAGTTTTTTCAGGATGGGCGTATCACCGATGATATGCAGAATGTGGCCTTCTCTTTCGGCAATGTTGACGGCAAAGCCCAAACCAGCCACGAATTGATACAGCTCTTCGATCTGAGCGATTGCAATGTCGAGAAACTCGCGGTTTTGCTCCAAGCGAATCGTCAACTCTTCCTGAGTGAGTTTTTTTTGCCTTGGGTTGCGGGTTTCTGCGGGATTCACCCCCAGATCGCGGCAACGCTGGTGGGATGCCTTGATCTCGCCTTGCAGGGTGTCCGGATCGGGTATTGAATAAGAAACCACGGCATTACCTCGGGGTTTTTGTCATTGGAAAGGACGTGAGAAATGTCGGTTGTGCCGGTCTGTCGCACCACCGTTTAAAATTTCATACCACAGCCGGTACTTGGGTTCAACCCGGTGATTGTCGCAGCTGCACTGACTGGGTCAGGTTACTGTGCGGCACAGCGGGAATATCAAACCGTCATCCGATAGAGCACCATGTCGGTCAGGTGTAGAGGAGAGATACATCTAAAACCCGCCCTCCGGCCCATCCGGTCGATTTCTTCATAATCGAAACGCCGGGCAGGAGGCGGTGGATCGGTCGGCAGCGCCGGCGGCCACTCCAGAACGACCACCCGATTGCGCGCGACACGTCTGGCCTCCAAAAGCGCCTGGTTGGGATCCGCGGTTTCATGGAGCACCATTCCCATGAAACAGGCGTCGACCGCTCGATCCGCAAAAGGTAAGGCTTCTGCGGCGGCCACATGAAAAGAAACGGCCGGCACAAAGCAGCGGGCGGCTGCAATCATGTCAGGGTCGGGGTCTAAGCCAAAAACTTTTACGCCCCGAGCGGCAAAGGCTTCGGCGAAAAGGCCGCTGCCTGTGCCAACATCCAGGAGGTTGGCGATCCGGCTCGCTTCTAAACACAAGCCCACAACCCGCTCGACTTCCAACTGCGCGATGCGCTCCGTTCGCCGCAATTTCGTTATGTTTTCGTCGACCGCTCCCGGCCTGCTCACTGTCGGCCTCCTTTAGCTGCCGATACCATTCGCCGCAGATCGGCGATGTGTCGGGCCGGATTAACGGCCGTCGGGCAGACCCGGCTGCAGTTCAAAGCCCTGCGGCACAGCCGCTGCCCGCGCTCTCCATCGGCAAGCGCCAGAAGAGCGGTCTTTTTGGCAGGTGACTTGAGCATCTCGTTGTGGATCGCCGCCAGAGCGGCCGGCCCCATGAAACCGTCACTGTCTCCGACAGCCGGACACGCAGCGACGCAGCACCCGCATTCGATGCAGTTTTCGAACCGCACAAAGCCCGGGTAAGTCTGCGGCAACCGTTTCCCGTCTCTGTCTTCCGAAAATCGCAACCCGCTCCAATCCTCCGATAGGTCGGCGTAAAAAGCGCGCATGTCCACCACCAGGTCGCCGATCGTGCGAAATCCGGTCAACGGCTCCAGCGTTACCGCGGTCGTGCCGAGGGCCAGCACTCCGGTCACACACGCCGGTCGGGGAACGCCGTTGATCAGGCAGGCACAGGTCCCGCAAGAGGAGTGGTGACAGGAATGGCGATACATCAGGGTGCTGTCCTGCTCGAGCCTCAGCTGCTCCAGGCTGTCCAGAACAGTCGTGTGGGGTCCCACGGCCAGTTCGAATTCCTGGTGCCGGGGAGGATCGATTCGACCCGGCTTGAAGCGCCGGATTCTAAAAATGATCTTCGTCAGGTCCATAAGGAATTTCCAAAGCGCGTCATTTGTAAAAAAGGCGGTAGGACAGCAATTTGGACTCACGGGTGCGACAAGGAAGCCTGCGTCCGGTTTTCTTGCAGATCAAATCGGCCGCGGTTTCCGCCATTGCCCTCAGGGTGGTGGCTTTGCCGCCGATCACCGAGATCAGCCCTTCCAGATGATCCTGCTCCGAGTGATCGATGCACCCGAAATCGCGGCTGATGGCCTGGGGTTCCTTGGCGCCACCGTCGGCCATCAGCGGCCGCACCGCCCACCAGACGCTGCTCACCGGCGCCTCCCGAACCGCCGGCACCATTCGTCCGCAAAGATCGATAATACGCCGACGCTGGTCGGC
>JBATHN010000914.1:0-1837 GCA_049666885.1 Desulfobacterales bacterium | reverse complement strand
GTATTCCCAAACCGTAAATCAATAATCCGGCGCAGGGGCCGGAGAGTTTTAGGCGACCGGCACCTGCGCCGTGATACCGACCCCGGAGCGGCGGAAAGCGATGCCAGAAATCCGCTCGGATTCGAGGACCGTTCATCATGATGGAGAAAGAAAAACTCCGCAAAGCGGACATATTTTCCGGTGGCGCCATGTTTTTATTCGGGCTGTGGATTCTCAGCCAGGCCTTGAAAATGCCCATGAAAGATTCCTGGGGCGGCGTCCAGAATGTCTGGTTCGTCTCGCCGGCCCTCTTCCCCCTTTTTGTCGGCGCCATGATCATGCTGTTGGGTGCGCTGCTCATTCGCATCGCCTTCAGGGAAGTGGGGTCTAAGGAATTGAAGCGGGTTCTGCGCTGGCTCGGCAGCCCGGATGTGATCCGATTTCTGAAGACGGCACCGCTGCTGCGGTTTTATGCCATCGTCGTTCTGTTTTTCAGCTTCGTATATTTGAACATTCCGCGTATCGATTTCTTCCTGTGCAGCGTGCTTTTCCTGGTGGTGTTCATCAGCATGTTCTACTTTGACGATGACATCCTGCTGAAGAAGATGTTCTTTTTCTATCTTGCCGGGACCATTTTGTTTATTCTCTCGATGGCATCCGGGCTTTTAACCGCACTGACGCCTGCCCTGCACTATCCGAGCGACTGGTTCGCCTTTGTCTTCATCATCGGCTACTGCCTCTATGTCTGGACGTTAATTCGCGACAAGCCGGCGTTGCGGATAAAGTTTAAAACCAGTTTGATTCTATCCGTGGCCACGCCCTTTCTGATCGGCCCCATTTTCAAGTATCTTTTACTGGTGCCCATGCCGAAAGAGGGTCTCGTCGTGGTGCTGATGGATGCCATCCGGTACTGGGAATTCTAGCCTGACCATGCGGGAGCCCTTATTTCCATGATACTTCTCGACCGTCTGGGATCATTTTTTGACATTGTTTTTCATCTCGCCTCGGCTCCAGCGAGCCTTGCCATCCTTTTCGGATCGGTGCTTCTGGGGATTATTTTCGGTGCGATGCCGGGATTGACATCGACCCTGGGGGTCGCCCTGCTGACGGCATTAACCTACGGGATGGACACAGACCTGGCCCTGGTTTGCCTATTGGCGATCTATGTCGGCGGAACTTACGGCGGGTCCTATTCGGCGATCCTGATTAATATTCCCGGTACCGCCGCGGCTGCCGCCACGGCTTTGGACGGCTACCCATTGGCCTGCAAAGGCGAGGGCGGACGGGCTATCGGCTTGACGACCACCGCTTCGGCCATCGGCACCATCATCAGCATGGTCTTCGTTGTGAGCATATCCCCCATTATTTCGCACTTTGCCCTGCAGTTTACGTCTTTCGAATTTTTCCTGCTGGCCTTCTTCGGTATCCTGATCAGCGGTACCCTAACCAGCCCGGACCTGGTGATCAAAGGGTGGATTGCAGGGTTTATCGGGCTTTTTCTGGCCTGCGTGGGGCGTGATCTGCTGCAGTTCTATCCACGGTTTACCTTCGGCCTCACCGAGCTGGACAGCGGCGTCGAGGTGGTACCGGTCCTTATTGGCGCGTTCGGCATTCCCCAAATCATCCAGGTGCTCAAGGATCGCTTCCAGATCGGTGAAGCCCAGAAGATACAACGGATTTTGCCCGAGTTCGGCACTATCGCGCGCAACATTCCCGCCATTATCCGCTCGGCTCTCATTGGGGTCGGCATCGGTGCCGTGCCCGGCATCGGCGAGGATATTGCCGGTTGGGTCTCCTACGGCACGGCCAAAAACACCTCCAAACATCCCGAGACCTTTGGAAAGGGGGAGATGCAGGG
>JBATHN010000913.1:0-12631 GCA_049666885.1 Desulfobacterales bacterium | reverse complement strand
GCGGCGCCACCATTCTCAATGACATCGAAGTGGTACCGCATGGGCTGTTATTCTGGCGCAGCCAGACCCACCTTCTCGGCGGCATGGGATTTTTAACGCTGACCGTTATTTTCTTGCCTCACGGCATTGGCGGTCTGAGAATATTTCGCGCCGAATCCAGTCCGGGCCAGGTCATCACCAAGGAAAAGTTCATGCCCCGCAACCGGGACACGATGATCTGGCTGTGGGGGATCTACCTGGTCCTGAATCTGTTGGAAATCCTTTTACTGTGCCTTGGCGGGATGGCCGTATTCGATTCGCTGTGCATTGCCTTCGGCACGGTATCCACATCCGGCTATGCCCCCTGGAACGCCAGCATCGGGCACTACAACAGCGCCTATTTCGACTGGGTGATCATCATCTTCATGTTTCTGGGCGGAACGACCTTCATGCTCTTCTATCACATGCTGCAAGGCAACTGGCAGGTCATCAGAATCAACACGGAATTCCGCTGGTACGTGGGATTCATCTTGTTTTTTTGTGGGGTGATTTCGTGGATCCTGTGGAAGGAAAACACATACACCAGCCTGATCGATTCGGTCCGGTTTGCAACTTTTCAGGTCACATCCCTGCTGACCACCACCGGATTCACCACCGACGATTATGAAAAATGGCCCCAAGCGGCGCAGATGTTTCTCTACGCGGTGTGCTTCATCGGCGCCTGCGCGGGATCGACGACCAGCGGCATCAAAGTTGTTCACTACGTTATCATTTGGAAATATATGGTGGCCTCGATAAAGCGCATATTTTTCCAACCCATGGCCGTCGTCACCGTTCGAATGAACCAGCGGCCGATTGAACCGCAGATTATCGATCTGGCTATCTGTTATTTCATCGTCAACATTTTCCTGGTGCTGGGCGGCGGGTGTTTCATGGTGATGGTGGACGAAATGGACTATGTCACGGCCATGAGTTCGGTCATCGCCACCCTCATGAATATCGGTCCGGGATTCGGCGCGGTGGGCCCTTCCGAAAATTACGCGTTTATTTCCGACACCGGAAAATGGTTCCTGTCCTGGAACATGCTGGTGGGACGGCTGGAAATGTTCTCAGCGCTGGTGATATTTTATCCATCCTTTTGGAAAAAGTAGAATCGGGCGGGGTTTGCAGCGTTTTATTCCAGAAACAGCTTCTGAACGTCTTTCAAGTGCGGCGAAGTACAGACCACGATGGCCGAGTCGCCTGCATGGATGTGCGTGTCGCCCACGGCGATCTGCCATTGGTCATCACGGAAGATGGCCCCGATGATCATCTTGCCGTAGTAGGGACGGTCCAGTTTGGAGAGCGGCTTGCGGGTAATGGGTGAGTTCGGCGCGGCGATGATCTCAACCACTTCCGCATCGAAACCGTGCAGATGGGCCACCGAAAGCAGCTCCCCCCGGCGGATGAATTTGAGAATCTCGTTTCCGGCCAGGATTTTCTTGTTCAAGGCGATGTCGGTGCCCATGGTAGCCGCCAGCACGAGGTAATCCTCTTTGTTGACCAGGGCGATGCATTTCCCCTGCCCGTGCCGCGCGTGGTTGTTCTGCGCATCCATCATGTTCTTGACCAGCACGCAGCTCATGATATTGGTTTCATTGTCTCCGGTAGTGGTGATGAACGTATCCATGTCCAACAGACCGGCCGATAAGAGAACACCGGAATCCGACCCGTCGCCGTGCAGAACTTCTGCGTTTTGCAGCGCAAAGGACAATTCCTGGGCGGATTTTTCATCTTTTTCAAGTATCTTGACCTCGACGCTCTTTTCCAACAGCTCGGCCACGCGGCGTCCCACCAGTCCGCCGCCCAAAACCATCACACGGTGGCGATGCTGTTGCTTGACGTCGGTGATTTCCATCAGCCGGAGCAAATTTTCGTGTCCGGTCATGATAAAAACCTGGTCCTGGGGCAGCAACTCGTGGTCGCCACCGGGAATGATGGTGGATATGCCGCGTGCAACGGCAACCACCCGGTAACGAAACTCGTCGTACTTGTGGGAGATGTCTTTCAGCTTCATGTTGGCCAGTGGCGATTTGTCATGAATGCGGGTACCCATGAGCTGAATCTGTCCCTCGGCCACATCGATGATGTCGTTGCCCGCCCTCAATTTGATCAGCCGGACAATTTCCTGGGCCACCAATTCCTCGGGATGGATGATCAGGTCGATTTTCAAGTCCTTGGCATTGAGAATGGAATCCTGATACCCGAATTCCAGGGAGCGAACCCGGGCAATCTTGCGCGAAATCCCGAACCGATCGGCAATCAGGCAGGCCAGCATATTAATGGCGTCATTGTCGGTTACGGCAATCAGGTAGTTCATCTTGCCGGCGCCGGCCTCTCGCCAGCATTGGATGCTCAGGGCATTGCCCTGAATAAACCGGGCATCCAGGTCCCCGTCGGCATGGCGGATCAGGGTGCTGTCCGACTCGATGGCCGTGATGGCATATCCTTCGTGTATCAACCGTTTGGCCAGGTAATAGCCGACCCCGCCAAGGCCCAGAATCAAGATGTTTTGCGAAGATGGTTTTTTTATGCCAAGCATGGATGAAGCGGCGCTGTTCTATTCGAAAATTTTGACAAAACGCCGCTTATTCCGGCAGACGGGGCGGGATGTAAGCGGCGAACATGCCAGCCAGTGAGAGCCTCTGGCCTTACCTGACCGGCAGGGAAAAGTTTTTATAAATAGACCAAAGCCTCCCTGATTGTCAACTTAAGCCTAAAATCCGTCGCCGGAAGGAACCGTTGGGCCTGCGGGGATGAAGAAGTAAGGGACGGCTGGTAAACTTAAAAGGGGCGCATTTTCATTCTTGACCGATACCACAATGCGTAAAGATCAAAAAGCAGTATATGGCAACAACAATCACTCAGGAGAAACAAAATCACTCGACATCTGCTTACCATTTGAATTAATAACAAATATTTGTTATAATAGACCCTATACTTTATACCGATTATTGCTTTGGGTCAAAGAACTATAGAAGAATCATTTTCAGGTCCAGTTTATACACTAATCGCGTAAAGAGGAAAGCATATGAAATGTGACTCGTATAAATGTAGCATGAAACCAGAGTTATGCGTATCAGGTTGGCATTCTCCACACCCTACTTATTTTTGCCCTGTGTGCAGAGAATCGTATTGGGAACATGTTGTCAAGGATGAAAAGGATACAATAGTTGGAACTGAACTGAAAAATTTTCCGCCTTTTAAATGGGGGGCAAAATCAAAAGACCACTATTTATCATCCAGCCGTTATGGTTGGGTGAAATTTGCAAATGCCGAGATTTGACTCAGATTGCAAGCAGAAATTCATAGACCAGTAAAATAATGCATGGACCGCGCCGAATGGATAAATGCCATCTGCTTTCAATACGTGCTGCAATTGACAAAGCTGCCCGGACTTCTTGAAACTTAAAACAATTATGAGCAGCGAGAATTTGGGGAAGTTCCCGGACGGTCATGAAATAATGAATTCCTATCATCCGGCTCTTGTTGGTGTTCACCGAGAACTCTTTCCCCCACCAGATCGCCTCACTGATCGGCAACTGCGTCATCCCTTGACATCTGCTATCGCCATGGCGGCGCCCCAAGCTCTCATACGGCCCGCGGTAGCATAAAATGCTACGGGCCTTTACCCTTTAAGGCATCTTGTTCGGCCCTTTCAACTCTCCCCCTTCCAGTTCGAATAGCCGGGCCACCTTGTCCTTCAACTCTCTAAAATCCAATCCGGTCGTGCATGTTGACGGCAAGGATGTAAACCTATAGAAGGAGATGGCTGGTCTTGTTGAGGTATGCAGGGGCAGTCCGGCCAAAATTTTTGACAATGGATCCTATCAAAAAGCGGAAGATGAGGCTTGAAGAGCTGGAAGAGGCATGTCATTACTCGGAGATAAAGTACATTCGTCCGAAAGATTGGCTAAAAACGCATTGAACCGGAATTTGAAGAGGAGGCTCATTTATGGCACGAAAACCTAAGTCAAAAAAGGTACTCGTTCTGCTGGGCAGTCCTCGTAAAAAAGGAAACAGCAACACGTTGGCCGAAAGAATCATTAAAGGTGCACAGGCTGCTGGCGCTACTGTTGAACGGGTTTATCTGCATGGCCAGAATATAGCACCCTGCAATGCGTGTTACGGGTGCCAAAAGGAAGACGCCAAGGGATGTGTGATCGATGATGATATGCAGCCGATTTACAAGAAACTTGTTGGATCATATGCCTGGGTAATAGCCAGCCCCGTTTATTGGTTTACAATGTCGGCGCAGGCCAAACTTTTTCTGGACCGATGTTTTGGCCTATTTGCTTACAAAAAGAACGTTTTCAAGGGAAAACGGATCGCGATAGCGATGAGCTATGGTGATGCGGATTCATTTTCCTCGGGATGTGTCAATGCCCTGCGCACCTTTCAGGATGCATTCACATACACCGGTTCAACAATTGTTGGGATGGTTCATGGCAGCGCGGATAAGGCTGGTGAGATAAAATCCAACAAGAGGCTCATGGTCCAAGCGGAAGAGCTGGGCACGGAACTGGTGACAGGCTGAAATAGAATAACAACCTTAAAATAAGGATGCACACAATGGAATACAATAAAAAATCCTTGGCAAACGGTCTGCTGGTCGTGGTCACAATTACGGCTGTTTTTCTGGTAGGGTTTTTGATTTTTGGTAACGCGGGTGTTGATGTAACCGACACGGAGCAAGTCTCTGCCGGCGTGGGTGAGAGCAATTTGAATGATGAAGACCAAAGGGTTTTTGAAAAAGAACGTCAGGCATTTTTCGGTGAAACCCAAGATCTGCGGCAGGATATCTATAAAAAGCGGTTAGAACTGCAAAGCGAGTTGGCCAAGAAGAATCCGGATGCACAAAAAGCAGTTGCCCTTCATAAGGATATTTCCAAACTCGCGGAGGAATTCGATCAGAAGCGTCTCGCCTTCATTCTGAAAATGAAGAAAATCAATCCTAATTCTGGACGGAGGGGCTTCCGGGGGATCGAGAAAGACGATGACGACGTCAATTGCCCAAATTACGGTCGTCAATACGGCCACCATATGGGACGGCGGCATGGATACGGCATGGGCCCGGGAATGATGGGACCGGGATACGGCATGGGGCCTGGTCACGGGAGAGGACCCGGATGGATGGGAAGAGAGCCCAGTCAGGGAGAAATGCAACCGGGAGCCTATCGACTGGAAACTCCCCTTCAGGAGGACGGCGCCCGTGCGGTCGTTGAAAATTATTTGCAGTCGACTCGCAACCCCAACTTGAAACTTGGGAAGATCACCGAACAGGGCGATGCCTTTGAGGCCGAAATCGTCACCAAGGAAGGCTCCCTGGTAGACGAATTACTCGTCGACAAATCCACCGGATGGATTCACCCGGCCAATTAGACCGTCCAACACCTAAACGTGGCCCTTTTAATTCGGATTTTGTAACTGATGGTATCTACGAGGGTTGTGCCACTATCTGGCCGGTAAAAGCCGTTGTGCAAGTGGCTATCGAAAATAGACGCATTACTCGAGTTGATATTTTGGAACACAGAACCATTCTCGGGGGTCCTGCCGAAGAGGTCATACCCGCTAAGATAATTGAGAAACAGTCCACCAATGTGGACGTGGCCAGCGGCGCTACAATGAGCAGTAACGCCATTATGAATGCCGTCCAATTAGCTATCGAGGGAGCGTCGAAGGTTGAATAGGCGGACTAAACACGCAATCAAAGGGCGCCAGAAGGGCTATCTTTCAATCAAACAGGACAGGATTGTGACCGGAATTATAATATATCATTTTTCTGTAATGTGCTTTGCCAATCTTTTGCCGAGGGCTACCAGCGTTAGCGTCGGCGGTAATCCCCACGGTTCTGGTATGACAGAGCAATCACATACATAAAGATTGTCTATCTTCGTTTTGAGATTTGAATCGACGATATCGCCTATCTTAGCTGTCCCTCCAGGGTGCGTCGCGGTATACCAGGTCTTAAAAATTTTAGTGGCACCGGCATTTTTAAGAATTTTCTTGGCTCGTTTATAACCATGCAAAAGTTTATTCCTATCGCCATCGCTGAGTTTTTTCCGAACGCCTCCTTTGTCTGTGATTCTTCCCCCCAATTCATCTTTAATTTTTATCATAATCGAAAGCCTTCGTTTATAGGGCAAGACACAATCAAAACGTAGCACCTCCATGGTAAAGAGCCAGTATATCCAGGAAGGCCACACAAGATCGGTCATCATATACCCATTTTCCTTCATATTAATTCCGGTGGCCATGGGAAATTCCCTCCCGTCGGCAATATCCCCAACAAATCCGTTAGCAATAATCAAAGGATCGAAGAAATAATCATTCCCTGCATTTCTAATCCCGCTTGATCGCAGAATGACGGGGGTACCGATCCCTCCGGCTGATAATACCGTGAGATCTGAAAAGGCCTCGTATTCTTTTCCATTGATTGAGACAATAACGCCCACTGCGCGATTTTTTTCAACGATTACCTTTTTTACATCGGCTTTTGACGCGAGGATTGTGCCTTGCGAGCACGCCTGCTTTAAAAACTCCCTTGCTGTCCACTTTGCATTGTAGGGACATCCCATCGTGCACTTATCGCATTCTTTATGGCAGTTTTCCTGGTAAACTATTTTGGGTAGTTTTTCCCAGTTGTATCCCAGATTCTGCGCACTTTCCATGATTCTCATCGCAGCTGGCCCAATCAAACTGTCTTTCAAAGGAGCGATCGGAAGTTCCCTTTTTGTCTCTTCAACCTCACTTCGAATATTGATCCCATGTGACTCTAACATCTCAAATGGTGGATCGACGGCCGTTGCGTAATAGATTATCGAAGAGCCACCAACCGTAATTGCCCTGACAAGAGCCAGCAATTGATCCGTAAAAAGTAAACTTTTTCCCGGCACCATTGCCATTTCAATAGCTTGAAGAATGGTACCATTGATTGGATTGTTGCCACCTTTTTCGAGAATTAAGACTCTTTTGCCTCTGTTGCTAAGTTCCTTTGCAACGGTAGCCCCACCGGGCCCAGACCCAATCACAATAACGTCAAATTTTGCATTTTCATAAAACTGCACGATTGGTCTCCCGTAAAAAAATACCTCAGATTTACCCGTGACAGTTTTATCTGTCAAAAATGGTCACATTTTATTCTATAAATATATTCAAGTTGAGCGCTTCACCCACCTTGGAGAGTCCCTCCTCCAATTGCGCAATTGATAATTTTTCGGGAACCTGGACTTTCATTTCCATGGTGTAGATCGCCGTACCGGATTCGGGTGAGATGATCCGCTGGGAGGTCAGGTTTTCGATGTTGATGTCACTGTCCGCCAGGAATCGGCTGATCTTATAAACAATTCCAGCCTGGTCGACACCTTCTACCTTTATGGTTTTTTTGTTAAATTTTTCTTCTGTTTCCCTCGCGGCCGTTTCAACCGTCCTGACAAAAGCCGTTATGCCTTTCTCTTTTTCAAGCCGCCGGCAATCACTTGAAAGCTGCTTCTCGAATATTTCTTCTTTAGCGGTGAACAGGAGAATGATGACGAACTCATCCAACATGGATGTCATGGTTGAGTCTTCAAGATTGCCGCCGTTTTCATAAATAACCTCCGTCAGATCGGCAACGATACCGGGTCGGTCTTTGCTGAATGCCGTCATGATGTATTTTTTATCCATCTTTTACCTCCATCGACCAGAAAAAGGGTTGATTGCGTTTCCAATCGGCTCGGTGGGCGATATGCTTAGAAGCAAGCTTACACGTCGGCACGTCGAGCAAGGATTGCCGCGACTGTAAACGCATGATTATGGAAAAATGATGATGCCGCTGAACCTGAATTTTCGATAGCAAGTGTCATACAAAAATGCAAGGCTCTGATCATAATTTCGTAAATTCTACATTTTAGTCCAACGTTCTTGACAAACTTTAACGCATCGATTTATTAATAGTCTTAGCTCAGGTTGGGTTACAGCACTTCCTCTACGATCCTTTTAGACTTCCTTCTGATTCTACATCTCGACCGCCCAAATCTCGCAAATAATATCGCAAAGCCTTACGGGAAGTCTTGCGCACGCGTTTAACCACGATCCATACGGTGAATAAGGGGGGCTTATGAAGTGGTTGGGATGGTACTTTAAAATCAATTTATTGGTTCGAATTCTGCTTGGCTTGATCCTGGGGGCGCTCGCCGGTCTGGTGTTCGGGCCCGGTATCGTCTGGGTGAGTCCTTTCGGCGATATCTTCGTGCGGCTGCTCAAGATGATTGTGATGCCGGTGGTGATGTTCACCCTGATTGTCGGGGCCGCCAGCATCCATCCCGCCCGGCTGGGTCGGGTCGGCGTGAAAGCGCTGGTCATCTATATGATTACCACCGCGTTTGCGGTGGTGCTCGGACTTGTAATGGGCAACCTCTTCCATCCGGGCAAAGGTTTGCAGCTGGCCGGAGCAGCCAGCGCCTTCGGAAAGGAGCTGGAACAACCCTCGCTGCTCGACACGTTGATCAGCGTGGTCCCGAAGAATCCCTTCAGTGCCTTTTCGTCCGGCGAGATTCTGCCAACGATTTTCTTTTGCATCATGTTCGGGATCGGCCTGGCGTTTCTACGGGAAAGTGGGGAGGAGCGGGTCCGAGAGGCCGCCAATACCGTGTTCAAGTTTTTCGAGGGTTGCGGAGAAATCATGTACAAGGTGGTCCATTGGATCCTGCAGTATGCACCCATCGGCGTATTTGCGCTGATCGCGGTCGTGTTCGGCAAACAGGGCGCAGAAGCTTTCGGCCCCCTGGGCATTGTCACGATGTCGGTCTATATCGCTTTGCTTGCCCATTACCTGCTGGTCTACGGGGGCCTGCTAGCGATCTTTCGCATCAGTCCCTTACAATTTTACGCCAGGGCCAGGGCAGCCACAATTACCGCGTTTGTGACCCGCAGCAGCGGTGGAACCCTGCCGGTGTCCCTGGATGTTGCCCAAAATAAGATGGGCGTCTCCAAGGGGGTTTTTTCATTCACGCTGCCCTTGGGCGCCACCATCAATATGGACGGCACCGCCATTTATCAGGGCGTTTGCGCCATCTTCGTGGGCTTTGCCATCGGCTCGCCGTTGACACTCAGCCAGCAGATGACGGTCATCATGACGTCCGTACTGGCATCCATCGGTACCGCCGGTGTGCCCGGCGCCGGCGCCATTATGCTGCTGATGGTGCTCAATTCAGTCGGCTTGAAGGTTGAGCCAGGAACGACGGTGGCCATGGCCTATGCCATGATTTTCGGCATCGATGCGCTCTTGGATATGGGGCGGACCGCCCTAAATGTTACCGGGGATCTAGCGGTCACCTGCGCAGTGGCGAAGAGCGAAAAGGAATTGGACCAAACTTACTGGGAAAAGGAGGTCCCGAAGAGGGCGGTCGCCGAGGGCGCGTGATAGACGCAAAAACTCATCGCCGGAAAGGGCGTAGAATGGTCGGGCGATCTGAAGCGCTGTGCTCTCGACTTAACTGCCGCGATCGGATCGCGGTTGCAACAACACCGATCACAGCCGGTGATGAAGCTATTCAAAGATAATGCGTCACCGATAATAAGGGGGGATTATGCCAGAATTATTATCCATCTTAAAAAAGGTTGTCCTTTTTAAGGACTTGACAAAAACCGAACTCAATCTGCTGGCGCAAAGAGTCACCACAAGGACATACCCGCTGGGTGCCTATCTCTTTCGCGCCGGTACACCCCGCACGGAAATGTTTGTCATCCAGGCGGGCGAAGTAGAAATCCTGAGAGAAATTGGGGATATTCAACGAACGGTTGCACGGATCGGTGAGGGTAACTTTGTGGGCGAAGGCGCCATGCTGGATGAAGATGAGCACACGAATTCATGCCGGGCGGTGATCGAAAGCCGCGTTTTAGCGTTGGAGCGTCAGGTGGTTGAAGATATTCTAAAAAGCAACCCTGATGTAGCCGGCAAGATCTTCTCCCAAGTTGCCCGGGTCATGGCCTACCGTTTGAAATATGCCAGCTTTGGATACCGGGGTGCAGCGGTGGCAGCGCACGCCGGTGGCAAGCAGCGCCTGGAACACGACCTGCTGGGTGAGCGGGAGGTGCCGGCCGATGCTTACTTTGGTATCCAAACCCTGAGAGCGCTGGAGAACTATGATATTAGCGGCATCCCGCTGTCTCACTTCCCCAACTTTGTCAAAGCCCTGGCCATGGTCAAAAAAGCAGCCGCCAAGGCCAATCAAAAGCTGGGGGACCTGGATAAAGAAGTCGGTGAAGCGATTGGTAAGGCCTGCGATGAAATCATTGCCGGTAATCTGCACGGCCAATTCGTCGTCGACATGATCCAGGGCGGTGCGGGCACCTCCACCAACATGAACGCCAACGAAGTCATCGCCAACCGGGCCCTGGAAATCCTCGGCCATTCCAGGGGCGAATATGAGGTGATCCATCCCAACAATCATGTCAATAAATCACAGTCTACGAATGATGCTTATCCCACGGCCATACGGTTGGCAGCATTGCTAAGTTACAGCGAACTCACCGACGCCCTGGCGGATTTGGCCTACGAACTGAAACAGAAATCGGTTGAATTCTCAGATGTGATCAAAATGGGGCGAACGCAGCTCCAGGATGCCGTTCCCATGACGCTCGGGCAGGAATTCGACGGATTCCGCGTAACGGTTAAAGAAGATATTCAGCGGGTCAATGTTGTGGTTCAGCTGTTTCGTGAGATCAACCTGGGAGCAACGGCCATCGGCACCGGTATTACGGCCAAACCGGAATATTCGAGCCTTGCCATCGAGGAGCTGTCGCGTATCGCCAAATTTGAGCTGGTCCAGGCCGAGAACCTGATGGAGGCGACTTCCGACATGGGCGCTTTTGTCATGTTTTCCAGTGTGCTCAAACGAATAGCCGTAAAGATATCAAAGATCTGCAATGATCTGCGGCTGCTGAGCAGTGGACCCCGGGCAGGGCTGAACGAAATCAACTTGCCCCCCATGGCGCCCGGATCCTCTATCATGCCCGGCAAGGTTAACCCGGTGATCCCCGAAGTGGTCAACCAGGTGGCTTTTCAGGTCATCGGCAATGATTTAACCGTCACGATGGCGGCTGAAGCCGGTCAACTCCAGCTCAATGTCATGGAGCCGGTGCTCGCGTTTAATTGTTTTCAATCACTGAAGATGTTGATCCAGGCCATCAATACGTTGACCCACCGCTGCATAAAGGGCATTACGGTCAACCGTGAGCGCTGCCGTGACTACGTAGCAAACAGCATCGGGATCGTCACGGCGCTAGTGCCGCATATCGGCTATGAGAATTCGACGCGGATCGCAAAGAGGGCGCTGGAAACGAATCGGAGTGTCATGGATCTCGTCCTGGAAGAAGGCCTTTTGAGCCAAAATCAACTGGAAGACATTCTGTCCCCCCAGAAAATGACCCAGCCGCGTATCTAATCCGCGATAATTTACGGATAGACGCGTCGAGGAGAAGACCGAAGGAAAACCGTCCGTCAGTTTAACAATCCGTGTGAATTGCTCCAAACCCAATACATACCGATGGAGGCGTAAAATGAAACGGATATTCCTAATCTTACTTGCTATTGTAGGGCTGGCTTTACCGCACGTAAACGCCGGAGAAATTGACCGTATAAAGGACAAGGGCGAAATAGTGGTATCGGTTAACAAGGGCTACCCCCCTTTTTGTGTGGTCGGCAAGGATGACATCATCGGGTTGGACGTCGATTTGGCCAAGCTGATCGCTGACAACCTCGGTGTGAAGGTGAAGTTTATTATGCCTGATCTGTATAAGGATCAAATTCCTAAATTGTTGGTTGGCGAATCGGACATCGTTATCGCTGCGATGACCCGAACCGTGGCACGGGGCCTACAAGTGGCTTTTACGGAACCCTATTTTGAGGTCAGCCAGGCTGCCTTGGTTGAAAGAGACATGGTAACGCCGATGGCCAATTCCTATTTCGATCTGGTGGACGTTCCGGGCATCCGCATCGGGGTAAAAGCCAATACGACCATCGAGAACTTTGCTCGTGAACTCTTTCCCGCAGAGGCCATTAAAACCTTCCCCGATCATCCGGAAGCGGTAGAGGCGCTGGTCAAGGGCGAAGTGGATGCCACGGTTCATGATTCACCCTTCGTTCAGATTTGGGCCCAAACACATCCCGACTTGTCCGGGCGAATCAAACCGCTGCTGGCTCCGGTTACCAAAGAGTATTACGGGTTTGCCATTCGCAAGGGAGATCCGGATTTTATCAATTGGCTCAACCTTTTTATAACGCAGGTGAAAATCGATGGTACCATGGATTTGCTGGAACATCACTATTTTGTCGAGATGCAGTGGGCCGGCGTGAAAACCACCCGGGAGGCGCGCATCACCAAAGCGCAGTTGTTGAGGAACAAGTTCGTAGCCAAAAAACAGGCGATGCTCGAGCAAAAAAGTGCCGAGGAAAAACTTAGATCTGGCGATGCCTACGAATAGTCCGGATGTATTGGGATTCTGCCGTGACCGTTTACAGAAATGTGGCGTGCAGGAACGTTGATTCAACGTTATCGAGTAATGTAATACCCCCATCGCATGGGAGTTATCCCTATAAGAATGAGGCGGTGAGCTTATTGAAGTTGTACGT
>JBATHN010000912.1:0-3518 GCA_049666885.1 Desulfobacterales bacterium | reverse complement strand
GAAGACACCATCATTCTTTCATCCAAATTCATTCCCGGCAACGAAAAGGCGATCGGCCACATCATCAACAAGCTCTACAAGAGAGGCGCCAACGTCATCTACGAAAAGATTTCCGAGATCCACGTGTCCGGCCACGCCTTCCAGGAAGAACTTAAACTGATGATCAACCTGACGCGGCCGAAATATTTCATGCCGATACACGGTGAGTACCGTCATCTATTTCTGCACTCCCGTCTGGCTCAGCAGATGGGAATTCCACCCGAAAGAGTGCTGCTGGCCGAGAACGGTCAGATCATCGAGTTCGACGCCGCCGGCGGTCGATTGAAAGACTCGGTGATGACAGGGCGGGTATTGATCGACGGCAAGGGCGTTGGCGATGTCGGCCGCAGCGTTTTAAAAGAGAGACGGCTCCTTTCAGAAGAAGGCCTGGTCGTAGTCAACCTGGCTTTCGATGAGGAAACGGGCACAGTGGTCTACGGTCCTGAGATCGTTTCACGCGGATTTGTGTTCGAAACCGAAACCGGACATCTCGTGGAAGACGCGCAATGCGTTATTCTGGAAATAATCGAAGATGTGGCGCCGGAGGTCCCCGACCGCATCAAGGTCATCCGCTCGCGGTTGCAGTCGGCCCTGCGACAGTATTTTTACTTTACCATCGGCCGCCGGCCTGTGATCCTGCCTTTTGTGATGGTAATTTGAATCGGTTGGGCCCGTTTGGATTGGTTCTCCGGACAACAGGTCAACCGGCCTAACGGGCTAAACGGATTAACCGGCTAACGGATTATTCGATCCATGCGCAAAGAAATCATCGGCATACTGTTATTTTTCCTGCTGGTTTTCACTCTTGTGAGCCTTTTGTCCTTCAGTCCCCTGGACCCATCACCATTCAATGCCGGCGGGGCCAAAAAGATCCACAATCTCTTTGGCGTGTTCGGAGCGTATCTGGCAGCTTTTCTGATCGGTGTTTTCGGGCTCGGGGCCTTCTGGATTCCGCTTCTTCTGCTTCTAACCAGCAGCCATATTCTCGGCGGTCATCCGCGCGAGAGGGTTCTCAGCACGGTCGTCGGCGGTTTGCTGCTGATATTGACGACCGGTGCGCTGCTGTCGTTGCGGCAGCACAATTACGAGCTGTTCGGCAGCAGTTTTTCCGCCGGCGGGCTGGCCGGAATTCCTTTGAAGTCTTTTCTCGTCCGGTATTCTAATCGGACCGGAGCCGTCATCATCCTGGGACTCATCTGGTTGATCGGCTTCATCATGTCGACCGGATTTTCCGTGCTGGCTTTTTTCGAACGTTGTCGGGGCACTGCGGCCGCAGTGGTCGAAACCTCGAAGACATTTTATCTGAAGCACAAAGAGAGGCGGCAAAAGGCGAAAAAACGCCGGAAGGCCGTTCGGCAGCAGGCAGAAAAAATAGAAGCGCCGATAAAGATCATCAGCGAATCGAAGATGCCGATCAAAACGGTGCCGAAGCCCAAGCAGGAAGTGTTTGAATTCATGCGACCGCGTGCCGGTTTTCAGCTTCCCTCGGCCAACTTTCTGGAGGAGCCCGATAAACGGTCGGTCTCGGCCGATGACGAAAACCTGCGGATGCTGTCGAAACTGCTGGAGAAGAAACTCGAGGACTTCGGTGTGCGCGGCAAGGTCGTGGCGGTTTCTCCCGGGCCGGTGATCACCACCTTCGAATATGAACCGGCCTCGGGCATCAAGATCAACAAGATTGTCACCCTCTCGGATGACCTGGCTTTGGCACTGCGGGCGACTAGCATCCGGATCGTGGCACCTATCCCGGGCAAGGCCGTGATCGGGATCGAAGTTCCCAACACCGTGCGCGAAATGGTGCGGTTCAAGGAAATCGTCGTCTCCGGCGCGTTCGAAAAGTCAAAGTCCAAGCTGACCCTCTGCCTGGGCAAGGACATCGTCGGCAATCCCTTTGTGGCCGAGCTCGATCGGATGCCCCACCTGCTGATCGCCGGTGCGACCGGTGCCGGCAAAAGCGTGGCCCTGAACACCATGATCTGCAGTTTGCTTTACAAGGCCGGCCCCGACGAGGTCAAGCTGATCATGGTCGATCCGAAAAGGATCGAACTGTCCAATTATGACGGGATACCGCACCTCATCACACCCGTTGTCACCGATGTCAAAAAAGCCACCAACGCTCTTTTTTGGGCCGTGCGCGAAATGGAAAGACGCTACGAGCTGTTGTCTGAAAAAAAGGCCCGCAACATCGTTCAGTACAATCGGAAAATAGATACCGAAAAGGCCGAATCAAAGGATGGCGATGTGCCGGAGAGCCTGCCGTTCATCGTTATCATTATCGACGAACTGGCTGACCTGATGATGGTTGCCTCGCGGGATGTGGAGGTGGCGTTGACCCGCCTGGCACAGATGGCCCGTGCCGCCGGTATCCATCTGATTTTGGCGACTCAGAGACCCTCGGTGGACGTGCTTACCGGCATCATAAAGGCCAACTTCCCGACCCGGTTGTCTTTTCAGGTGTCTTCTAAAACCGATTCGAGGACCATCATCGACACCAACGGGGCTGAGAATCTGCTGGGCAACGGCGACATGCTCTTCATGCCGCCCGGCACCGCAAAACTCCAGCGCATCCACGGCGCTTACATTTCCGAAACTGAAATGGCCCGCATCACCGACTATCTCAAGGACCAGAAAAAACCGGAATACGACGAAGAGGTTACCGAGACCGTTAGTCCCGAAACGGCCGAGGCCGAGAACGCGGAGGCCGACGAAAAATACGACGAGGCCGTGGCATTGGTCACCCGTACCCGCCAGGCGTCTATTTCGATGGTTCAGCGCCATCTTCGTATCGGCTACAACCGTGCGGCGCGGATCATCGAGATGATGGAGAAAGAAGGGGTCGTGGGGCCGTCCGACGGTGCCAAGCCCCGGGAAGTGTTGGTCGGAAGCTACGACAATCTTCCGTGAAGCCTTCAAAAAGGGTTTGATTCAAAGACGCTTCCCTTCTGAACGAGGTCTGTATGGTGTTGCCCGATCCCGCTTTGCTGCAGGACGTGACGGGCTTTCTCGACGAAGAAGAAGGCCGCCGGATCTACACGTTGGCCCTCGAGGTCGGCGGTCGGGGACCCTGTCTTGAAATCGGTAGCTATTGCGGCAAATCGACCCTCTACCTCGGGGCGGCCTGTCGCGAGAGTGGCAGTATCCTCTTCTGTGTCGATCATCACCGCGGTTCGGAGGAGCAGCAGCCCGGCGAAGAATACTTCGACCCCGAACTGTGGGATCCGCGCAGCCGCAGCGTCGACACGCTGCCGGCTTTTCGCCGTACGATCACAAGGGCCGGACTCGAGGCGGTCGTTGTGCCGTTGGTGTGTTCTTCGGTCGTCGCCGCCCGGGCCTGGGCCACACCGCTCAGTCTCGTTCTTATCGACGGCGGGCATGCTGGCGAGACAGTTCGGGCCGACTACCTGGGTTGGTCCGAGCATTTGATCCCTGGCGGTTATCTGTTGTTTCACGATGTCTTTATAGATCCTGCTCGGGGCGGG
>JBATHN010000911.1:0-8686 GCA_049666885.1 Desulfobacterales bacterium | reverse complement strand
GATTCAAGACCTGTCACGCCCAAGGCGTGATTGACGCCGAAATTGTGGAAAAGGGCCATTTATGGGCGGAAACGAATTTATTTTTTCGCGAGCCTTTAAAGGGCGGCCTGTTTTTGAGACTCGACTGCCGGTCGAGTGTTAACCTCTATATTAGGGATTTGCTTCTTGTTTTCCAAAGATATGATCTGACCGTCATGGTTGATGAGCCGATCGTCGTCGGTCAGAAACATTCCCAGTTGCAGCATAACCTCGCGTTTGTGATCGGTTTGGTATTTCACCTTTTCGAGTTTGAACTTTAAGATGAGCCAGACAAAAGCGAAAATCGTGAAAACGAGAAACAACACTCCGAGGGTGATGAGGATATACAACACTGCTTTTTCACCGACGGTCCCAATGACGGCGAAGATGTGATCGATCTGGGAAAAAATAACCGCGCCGACGATCAGAAAGAGGAGACTCAGAAGAAAAGGAGCCTGACGTAGAAAACTCAACGAAGAATTCAGCTTGGCAAAAGTGCCGCCCTGTTGGATATCCTGATCGGCAGATTCGGGAGTTGACCTCGATTCAGAACCGCTCTCGATGAAGAAAACGTTAAACGCCTTGACAATCAACCCCAGTAAAAAGGTCATGACAACCGGGGTCAGAAAGGAAGCCAGGAGATAATACCGCCAGGGGAAATTCATGCTGAAAGGTTCCAGCAGGCAAAACAGGCTGATGAAAAAAATGAGGGTTTCGAGGAGGCAAATCGCAAAAAGATAATTCTTAAAAAATCTTTTGATCTCCTTCGACTCGAAAAGGGAAGCAATCCCTGAAAATTTCGTTTGGCTGTCCGAATTCATTGGTTCTCTCTCCTTGCGAATTCAAGAAATCGCCTCATTCGTCGCTGACCTCCTACAATTGGTCTTTTCTCTCGACCTTGTCATTGGAGGCAGGGACGGATGTTGTGAGGTTGCGGCGTGCGCTCAGTCCGTCTTCCTAAAAACTTTTATGGGATTCAGCCGAGTCTGCCGCCATGCGATTCCTGGATTTTTTTGACCATGTGCTAATGACCCGTTTACGGATCGAAAACAATTTGTGCCTTGGCGCGCTCCTGCGACCTATTTTCAGGATGTTCAGTTGTAAGGGTGTCAGTCGACTCCGTTTCATCGAAACACCATCCAATAATACAATGATATTCATATAAAATTTTCAATCGGGTTGTCAATCTTTTCAATTCACGGATGGGCGTAAACGTATCCGTTTAATTTTACTATTGGGCTCCATCCGATACCAAACCATTGAGTACCGCAATAAAAGGTGATAGCCTACCCAATTTAAAATGGAAAAGCTCATATCCATGAATGTCTCTGTTGGAAATTGGAGAAAGCCGTGAAGGTTATTTATGACAATTTACCCGCCTTGATTATCTTGGGCCTGGTTGGTGTTGCCCTCGGTTCCTTAAAGGTGTTCACTGTATACCAACATGCCAGGGTGAGGCGGAATCCGCTTGTCCAAAGTGCGCTGCGGTCTCCCGGACAGTCACTTTTGGCGAGACTCGGTGAGTTGGATCAAAAAGTCGACGCCCATCTCGTCAATCTCCTGCTGACCCCGCTCCTGTTGTACGCCTTCTATCTGTCCTATCTCTATTTTGGCCGCAAAACGATCAGCCTCGAAGGATCATTGATCATCGGGCTGCCGTGTATCGGTTTGACCGTATTTTTTCTGTTCAGATGGCGCCGGCATCTGGAAGAACGTCTAAATATCCGAATCGAATACGAAGGAGAGGTTTCGGTTGGACAGGAGCTCAACCGGCTGATGCTGGAAGGCTATTGCGTCTATCATGATTTTCATGCCGACGACTTCAGAATCGACCACGTCGTCGTCGGTCCAAAGGGGGTCTTCGGCGTCGAAACAAAGGCCCGGTCACGGCCGACCACCAGGGGTCAAAGCCTTGGTGCAATTGTCGAATACAACGGAAGGGCGCTGATTTACCCCCATGGAACAGATGTCCATACCATCGAACAGGCCGAACGGCAGGCATCCTGGCTATCAAACTGGATCAGCAGCAACGCGGGCGAGTCGGTGATGGTCATGGCCGTCGTCGCATTGCCGGGATGGTATGTCAAACGGACCTCACCGGAAGGTATACCTGTGATCAATCCGAAACAGTTTCGATCTTTGCTCAAATATGTCAGATCGAAGCCCCTCAACGATGAGGCGATCATCCGAATCGTTCTCCAGTTCGAAAAACAATGCAGCAACGCAGAGTCCGCGATAGATCAAGATCAGATTCCCGATCAACCGCAGACCAATTGAAATTTCCAGTTCACCAATGAAGATCACAGCGCAAAAAGAAGGTCCGATTGTCGACCTGTTGGTCGAAGTGTTCGGGTCGGCTTCCAAAACACACATCCGCAAAATGCTGAAATACCGAATGATTCAGGTGAGTGGCCAACCGGTCACCCGTGCAGGTTTTGCGGTCAACGCCGGTGATGTCATCGAATATGTGAAAAAAACCGGCCGGAAAAATGAGATGGCGCCGCCCGTGCCGATCATATTCGAAGATGACGACCTGTTGATTGCAGAGAAACCGGCCGGCCTCCTGACCTTTGGTGAGAGGGGCATGGGAGGGACGTCGCTTTACAGGGTTTTGAAAGACTTTGTCAATCAACGATCGGGTGGCAGGCAGCGGTTGCATGTCGTTCACCGGCTCGACCGAGAGGTGTCCGGTATTGTCCTGTTGGCCAAAAATGGAAAAGTGCAGCAGCAAATCAAAAAAAACTGGAAGGGAACGAAAAAAAGATATTACGCGCTGGTTGAAGGCCAACCGGAAAAGGATCGGGGAACGATTAAGAGCTGGCTAAGGGAAGGTGTCGACCGAAAAATGGCTTCGTCCGACAAACCGGCCGGGGCAAAACTGGCCGTGACGCATTATCGGGTGGTGAAAAGGATAGACGGACACACCTTGCTCGAAATTGAGACCGAAACCGGTCGAAAGAACCAGGTCAGGGTGCACCTGTCAGAGATGGGGTACCCGCTGGTGGGCGACCGGCGCTACGGAGCCGATGCGAAGGTAATTCGCAGAATCCGCCTTCACGCGTGTTATCTTGGCTTTACCCATCCAGTCACCGGCCGATTCGTCGAGTTCGAGAGTCCGATGCCCCAAGAATTCATGGTCTTGAGGAACAGGGACGAGAGATACAAATAGTTTCAGGAATTTTACGCCTTGCCGATATACTGACCATGGTAATCTCTTGTGGTGAGCGGTTCGGCGTCTGAGATCATTATCGCATTGACCACTTCACCGATAAACACCGTGTGATTGCCGGGTTGTATGCTTGTCTTGACCCTGCACTCGAAGTAGGCCACACAATCCTCTAAAATCGGGCAGCCGGTTAGGCCGGGTTGCCAGCCGATCCCCGAGAACTTGGTTTCAGGGTCGGAAGTCATGAATCGGGACACCATCATCTTTTGTTCCATGCCCATTACGTGCAACGCGAAAAGGCCGCTCTCCTGGACGAGCCCGTGGGAAAAGCGGTTCTCGTGAACGGCCACGGCAATTAGTGGCGGCTCATAGGATACCTGGGAAACCCAGGAAGCGATCATGCCGTTCATTCTGCCTTCGAGCATGGTGGTCAAAATATAAACGCCGTTGGTCATGGTTCCCAAAATGCGTATCCATTCCGTTTTCATGTGTCACCTGCTTTCGCCCGTTTCGATTTAATTCTATTTTATGGTTTTTGCGGTAACTTCATTCAGCAGCTCTCGATGGCGCTGATTTTCCGGATCTGCGGCCAGCGCTTTCTGAGCCCAGTTGACGGCGTTATCCCAATCTTCCATCTGGCGGTAGTTTTCCGCGATGGCGTAGAGCAGATGTTTTCGCGGCACCCGGCGCTGTCGATCCGAAACCTGCAGCAGTTTGGTAAAATCATCGATGGCCATTTCGTGTTGCCTGGTGACGGTGTAGCAACTGCCGCGGCCGATCAGGCTTTCCTCATCGAAACGGTCAACGGCCAGTGCGCGGGAATAATAAACGATGGCGGCATCTATACGGCCTTCGACCTCGTGAATCTTGCCCAGGTAGAAGTAGGGATTGTCGCCGTCCGGGTGGCGATAGGCCGGATCGAGTTCGATAACGTGTTCCAGGGCCTTGACGGCACCCAGGCCATCCGGCTTGTGGAAGCATTTCCGGCCCTGTTCGAACCATTCCGCGACTGTTCGGGGTGAATTTTCTTCGGACATGCGGGTATCCTTATGTTCCGTTCTTTCCGAGGACAGAGCGGCTTCCAAGCAGGTAATTCACAACGTGCGGCCCTTTAGACGCCGGCAGTGGGTCTCCATTACTTTTTCACCGCAGTCGTCGCATAGCGAGGTTTACGATAAACCGGGCTCGTCGTTGGGATGGGGCTTTTCGGCCCCTGGAGATCGAAAAGATTTACAAGTGGACTTTCCATTGGTTTTCCTAACGGAATGGGACCTGCCCCGATTTTTAAAGCAACATTTCTGCCGTGCCATTGAGTGCCCTTATCCTGTATCAACCATGGATCGATGATGTTGTCAAATATCATTTGTCGAACAACGGGGCGCTTTTTACTGTCTTGCCGGGTCGTGATTTGATTTTTTTGCATTAGTTTATAACAGGCTTATTTTCGAGCCTAACGGCAAAAAACCAAAATCTGTGGGGAGAAACGAGATGAAGATAATCGTCGTCGGTGCCACGGGCACCATTGGTAAAAGTGTCATCAAGGCCCTATCCGGGCGCCATGAAATCCTAACAGTCGCTCATTCAGGCGGCGATGTAAAAGTCGATCTGGCAGTTCCCGATTCCATACAAAAAATGTATACCGCGATCGGTGAGTTCGATGCACTCGTCTGCGCAGCCGGTGTTGCCAGATTCGGCATGCTGGATGACCTGACCGACGAGGACTACGGAATCGGTTTGAAGAACAAACTCATGGGACAGGTCAACCTGGTTCGCTTCGGTCGTAAACTCATCCGAGACCAAGGGTCTTTCACTCTGACAAGCGGTGTTTTGAGTCAGGAGCCGGTGGCGGGTTCTTCGGCTATCAGCATGGTCAATGCGGCCGTCGAGGCCTTTGTGCGTGCAGCCTCACTGGAGCAGCAGAGGGGAATCCGCATCAACGCGGTCAGTCCCATCTGGGTGAGCGAGACCCTGAAGGCCATGGGGCGCGACAGCGCAGCAGGCCTGCCGGCGGATGAGACTGCTATAGCCTATGTTAAAAGCGTTGAAGGTCAGTACAACGGGAAGATTCTCGATGTCAGGCGGGTCGGCTGATAAAGATGCCCTTCGAAAGAATGTAGCATTGGCCGGTCAAATTGTCGATCACCGCCCCTTGGTCCTGGCGCCCGTCTTGACAGAAGTGTCGACGCGACTGATGTTCTAATTTGATGGATTCTTTTACCGCGCAGTAAATTATCGAGGAGTCGATCCAATGACTAACACGGTTTTGTTTATCGTTATCGGTTTAATCTACGTCATTTTAAAAATCTACCTCGAAAAAAGGTTGGCGCCATTGGATGCCGTCGGCGACGAACGCGAGCTCTCCGACGTGGCTTTTGCAAGCGGGAACAGCGTTTATGAGGTTTTTAAAACTGCGGGATCCACCTGGAATCTACCGGCTGAAAAATCTGAAGACGACTTTAAAAAATATCTCCAACGGGGCGCTATTCCACATTACTTGCGCGATCACCTGCGTCGGCAGTTGAAGCCCGGCGATCGCACCTATCAGAAGCTGATTTTTTCCGGCGGCAGGCCACCCTACCTGTAATTAAAACATTGGTTGAGCGGTTTCCCGCCCGGGCGGGATTCAACGTTCTGGGTTGAAAAGCCTTAAACAGCCTGTATTTAAGTAATTCTGGCTTCATGGTGTTTATAAAATCTTTTCACCCAACGGGGTATGTCGGGTTTCCTGATCTTGATGAATAGGGTATGCCGTATCCATGGTTGTAACCTCTGAACCCTGAACCTGGAACCGATCAGCTTAGGCAAAGTTCTTTTTGACCAAGCCCTTAGTTCAGCTGTGCTCATCTTGCCGGACGGCCTGATATTTGAGGTTTAATGAACTGTCTTAAAAGGTATCGGATCAGGAGGCACAATGACGATTGAGGAGTTTCTCGGAAGCATCGACAATGACCGGCCGTCGCCGCAACTTTCCGACATCCTTACATCTCTGTGGTGGGATAAAAAGGGGGACTGGGATAAAGCCCATTCAATCGCCCAAAATATTCGAACCGTGCAGGGCAGTGCCGTGCATGCCTATCTTCATCGCGAGGAAGGGGTTTTGTGGAATGCAGACCACTGGTATTCGCGGGCCGGCCGGGAGCGACCGGACATTCCGCTGGAAAAAGAGTGGCGGCTTCTTGTGGAAGAAATGCTTACCCTGGCTTTCCTTAAAAAGATCGGCGCATGACCGAATTCCACGAAACGACCACCAAAGAGGAGGCATAATGGCTCTTGAGGCAGTCAATCCGGCTACCGGTGAAAAGATCAAGACCTACACCGAAATGGCGCTCGACGAGGTAAAGACCCGGATTCACCGCGCCGATCAAACCTTTGCGGATTGGAAGTCAAGGGCTTTCTCCGAGCGGGCGGAACTGATGAAAAAAGCGGCCGGCGTGCTGCGGGACAAGGCCGGTGAATTCGCCCGACTCATGGCCATGGAAATGGGCAAGCCCGTCCGGGACGGCCGGCCGGAAATTGAAAAATGCGCCTGGGTGTGCGATCACTATGCCGAACAGGCCGAGGCGATGCTTTCACCTGAAATCATCGCGACCGACGCCGGCAAAAGTTATGTAACCTTTCAACCCTTGGGAGTGGTCCTGGCCGTCATGCCCTGGAACTATCCCTTCTGGCAGGTGTTCCGGTTTGCCGTCCCGGCTTTGATGGCCGGCAATGCGGGGGTTTTGAAACATTCCGCCAACGTTCCCGGCTGCGCCCTGGCCATCGAAGATGTGTTTCGCCAGGCCGGCTTTCCCGAAAACATTTTTCAAACCTTGATGATCGGCGGCGAAAGGGTCGAAAAAGTCATCGAAAATCCGCTGGTCAAGGCGGTCACCCTGACGGGAAGTAAGGCCGCCGGACAGGCTGTGGCGGCCACCGCCGGGCGGTTGTTGAAAAAATCAGTTTTAGAGTTGGGCGGAAGCGATCCCTACATCGTTCTCGAGGATGCCGATCTGAAGGCAGCCGCGGCTGCGTGTGCGGCCAGTCGGCTCTTGAATTCCGGACAGAGCTGCATTGCCGCCAAGCGTTTCGTGGTGGTCGAGGCCGTGCGGCAGTCCTTCGAGACATTGTTCGTCGATCAGATGCGGGCCAAAAAAATGGGTGACCCCATGGTGGAAAGCGTCGAGATCGGTCCGCAGGCTCGCTTCGACCTGCGCGACGACCTTCACCGGCAGGTTCGCCAAAGTGTTGAAAAAGGGGCCCGCTGTCTGTTGGGAGGCAAACTGTCGGACGGCCCGGGAGCCTTTTATCCGCCCACGGTCTTGACCGACGTGCACAAGGGAATGCCGGCTTATGACGAGGAGACCTTCGGCCCCGTGGCGGCTGTTATCGGTGTCAAAGACGAAAAAGAGGCGATTCAGGTCGCCAATGACACCGTATTCGGGCTGGGGGCGGCTGTCTTCACGCGCGACATCGCCCGGGGCGAACGCATTGCCGCAACGGCCCTCGACGCCGGGAGTTGCTTCGTCAATGCATTTGTCAAATCGGATCCTCGCCTGCCGTTCGGCGGAATCAAGGAGAGTGGTTACGGGCGTGAGTTGTCGCACTACGGCATCAAGGAATTTGTCAACATCAAGACGGTCTATATATAATGTCGTGTCATCTTTGAAGTGTCTCGACTTCCTTGAGCGACGCCATTGACTGCACATAAGCTTCCCGGTTCAAAATTCAACGTTCAGCACTGCCTCTGGCTGCCGCCTCCAGCTTGATCGATGAGGAAACATTTGAGGTTTGGTGAAAAATTCCAAATCGCAAATAACAAATAACAAACAAATCACAATGCCCGAAATTCAAAATTCAAGGACAGCCGGCCGCTTTCGGTACACTCGGGCCTCAAAATTCTTGCACCGCTCCGCGCAATCGATGACGGTTGATTTGTGAACCACGGACAAATAGCATTAGCTCCTGGCGGGATGGCCACCGGTATCGGCAGTCTACCGTTCGAAAACCCGGAGAAAGCATTGGCGCTTATTCTGACCGAGCTGCCGGAATCCCCGCATTGGCCTCAACTGCCGCGCCGCAGCAGTCGCGAACATTTCGTCTACCAGTTCCTGCAGCCCCTGGTGGCTTGCGGTATGGTGGTTCTCCGCAACAACCGCTGGGTGTTCGACATGGCCAGAGACACCAGTGCCGAGTGCCTGACCGAATTTTACACCACCTGTTTGCCGGCCGAAGAGGGCAACGCCGAATGCCGGCGCTCTTTTCTGCCGTCGCCGGAGGCGGCCGCCGGTTTTCACGCCTTTCTCTCCCGGATGCGGTCCGAGGACCTCGACCGCGCCCGATTTCTCAAGGGCCAAATTGCCGGCCCGCTGACGGTTGCTCTCGAACTGAAAGATGAAGAAGGCCGCCCGGCTTACTACAAGGAGGACCTGCGTGACACCATCGTGCGGACACTGGCACTGAATGCCCGCTGCCAGGCCGCGGCTCTGGCCGATCTCGGCCGCACCCCGATTATCTTCGTAGACG
>JBATHN010000910.1:0-3255 GCA_049666885.1 Desulfobacterales bacterium | reverse complement strand
CTGGCTATGGCCCGGATACACAGGTTGTCCAGGTCGGCCACCACCCCGATGCGCCGGCCCTGGTCTAAATGCATGGCGGGGAGCCGATCACTTTCCGGCGCCACCCAGACCCCCGGTATCGGCGATTTCAGCACCAGGTGATCCAAGTCTTGTCCCGTGCGCTCGATCTGTTCTTCGAGGGCAGAGATCTTTTCGTCCATGATCTGGGCGCCCGCGGCTTCTTTGGTCTGGGCAGACTGGCGCGTGACCTGAAGCCGGCGATAATCGGCCAGCAGCCCGTCCCGTTTGGCCTCCAGTTCGGGGCTGGCGGCATCGATCAATTCGGGTCCATCCGGTCCGGCTCTGGCGCCTGACTCGAGCGCCTGCCGGACAAAACCCGCTGTTTTCATGTGAATGACGGCATACTCGCGCGGCTCGACCACACCCTCGACCCGGCAACGGTCCGGCATCTTGACGAGTCCGAAGGCAACGAAAAAAAGACAGCCGAACAGGACGGAGGTCAACACCGCGCGTTCTCTGTGCCGGGCGAGTTCGCGCCCGGTGGCGAGATAACGGATAAAGTTTCCCAGGGGCAGCAGCACCCAGCGGACGACCAGGATCGCCGTCAGCAGCACGCCGATCGAAAAAAACATGTCCATTAAAATGAGGGCAATGGCGGAAAAAATGACCACGCGGCAGACCGTCGAGGCGATGGCGTAGAAGATCAACCATCCTTTTTCACCACTCGTGTGGCTCGGGTCGAAGGCCTTGTCCATGCCCCACAGGTATCGTTTGACCAGGTAACGGACGTATAATTTCGACCGGGAGTCGAGATTGGGTATCTCCAGCACATCCAAGAGGATGTAATACGCGTCGTAGCGCAGGAAGGGGTTGCCGTTGAACGCCAGGGAGGAGATGCTGGCAATGAACATAACATTGTAAGCGATGGCATGCACCGTGGTTCCGTCGGCCGTGCGAACCCACAGGATGGCGGCAATGGCGGCGATGGCCAACTCGGCCAGCATGCCGCCCGCGCCAATTATGATCCGGTGCCATTTGTCCCGCAGGGCCCAGGCGCTCGAAGCGTCCACAAACGGCAGCGGAGTGAAGACCAGAAAGGTCACGCCCATCTGGTGGACTTCGCCCCCGGTTCCGGCCTTGCGCCCGAAATGTTTGCACGCAAAGGCGTGGCCCAGCTCATGGATCAATTTTACGACGACAAGCGCGGCATACAGCAAGGGCAGGTTCTCCGGGTCCAGGACGCCCGAAGCTTTCGCGGCCAGCGCTTGAACGTGGCCACCGACGGACCCCAGCCCGACGGCCAGGAGCCCGGCCCACAGGATCGCACCGGTCACTGAGAACGCTTTGCCGACGACACCAACCCACCGGTTCAGAAATCGGTCAGGGTCCCACAGCGGAATGCGAACGAAAAGGAGATTCCCCACGGCGCCCTTCACCTCGCGCCAGACGCGCTTTTTGTGCCGTTTGAAGAGCGCCTCCGCATCAGGGGCCAGGTTGCCCTGCAGTAAATTCGAGGCGTGGAGCTGACACAGCAGCTGGATCACCTCGCCCTGGGTCGGCGCGGCATCGCCGAAGCGTTCCGTGCAGATCCGCCACACCTGAGTCACGGTGCGCCGGCCGTCACACATGGCGACAAAATGATAGGCCGCGTCGTTCAGACGAAAGTACTGGTTGTTGGCCGGGTCCTGTAGAACGTACCATCTGACGCCGCGGAAATGCTGACGCTGCACGGTGACAGTGCCGGGCAGTCTCGGGGTCAACTCCGAGACGCGGTACCAGGACTCGCTGAATGTGGGACGGTCAATACTCACCGCAACCCCTGCTCACACCCATAGTTTCATGCGCAGCCAGTTGACAAGACGATGGGAAGCAATCCAGATGTAGGATTTTTCCCCTGCGGATATCCTGGCTTCACCTTCCATGCCGGGCCGCATCCATTCCAGGTGTTCGAGGATGCGGGCCCGCGCGCTGAACACATTTTGGTGATTCACCACTTCGGCAATGGGGGTAATCCGCTCGATGACGAAGCGAACCTTTTGATCGGGGTGGCCCACCGCTGCCAGCTCCCCGGTTTGCCCGACCGCGATGCCCGCAATCGACGACTCCGGGACATACAGCTCGGCCCTCAGGGAATCGATGCTGGCGATCTCAAAGAGGATCTTTCCGGTCTCAACCGGCGCACCGATCTGCTGCTTAAGATCCTCTGAAACCACCCAGCCGGTGATGGGCGCCACCAGGGCCGCCTGGTCGATTTTCCGTTCGATCAAACGGATCTCTGCGGCCACCTTGTCGCTTTGCGCACCGGCGATCTGGGCTTCGGCGGTCTGCCGGTCGCGCATCGATGCCGCCATCTGTTTTTGATACCCCAGTTGTTCGGCCTTGAGAGCGGCCAATTTCAGACGGAGCTCCGAGGTCTCGAGCGTCCCCAATATCGTTTTTCCGCCTTCGACCCTGTCCCCCGGCTCCACCGAAACGCTTTTGGTGAAGGTATCGAACGGCGCAACGACCACCTGCTGATTCCGGGCCTCAAAAGCAAAGGCGGCGTTAATCCGGTAATCCCCTTTCGCCGTCGTGAAATAAACCGCCATCAGAAAGACCAGGACAGCTGCGACCTTTGCCCAGGTGTGCTCAGGCCCCAGAAGCACAACCACATACTCTCGCACCTGCGCTGCCAGGCGGGCTCCGAACCACCGGTCGCTTTGACGAAGGTCCAGCAGCCGGGGGGCGCACAGGTCGCAGATCAACCGGACGGTCTCGATCTCCTCCAAACTGTGAAAGGGACGCTCGGGCGGACGCTCGAGCGTCATCACGGCCGCCGCTTCGCCGTCTTCTCGAATCGGCAGGCTGAGGATAGCGGAGGGCCCGTGGCCTTCCGATAGCTTTGCGGCTGCACGACTGGCGTACATCGCCGTGTCCGCTGCTGGATGGATCACCTCCAAATCCTGGTCCAGGCATTCCTCCATGGTCGCTTCAATCGCCTGAACCACCCTCATCTCGCGGCCGAATGTATCCGTATGGCTCATCGCCCGGACCCGCACACAGCGGCCATCCAGAAATCCCAGACTGACCCGGTTGCACCCCAGACGACCGGCGATCTCGTTGCACAGCGCCATCGCGGCACTCAAAACCCGCCTTGGCCGGTTGACCGCATCCAGTACCTCGAGGACCCGTTGCAGACGATTCGCGGCCTCATGGTGAAATTTCATCGTCAGGTGCAGTTCATGGTGATTCAGCAGGAGCGATGTGGTTTCCAGG
>JBATHN010000909.1:0-4941 GCA_049666885.1 Desulfobacterales bacterium | reverse complement strand
CAGCCGGCAAAGCGGATTGCGGTGTCATCATCCATGAAAATCGGTTTACTTACACCCAGGCCGGTTTTCACACCATCGTCGATCTGGGTTCCTGGTGGGAGGATGAAACCGGCCTTCCAATTCCCTTGGGCTGTATGGCCGCGCGTGCGGAACTCGGAGAGGGGCGGATGCGGGATATCGAAGAGCTCATCCGCCGCAGCATCCGTCGGGCCCAGGAAGACCCCGAAACGGCTTTGCCCTATATTCGCCGTTATGCCCGGGAAATGTCCGACGATGTCCTGCGCCGGCACATCCACACATTTGTCAATTCTTACAGCCTCGATCTGGGTGAAACCGGAAAAAGGGCGGTGGCCGAGTTGGATCAGCGCGCACGGGCCGCCGGAATCATTTCGTGATCGGCATTCTCTATGCCACACTGCCGGAGGCCCGCCCCTTCCTGGAACGGACCGGGGCGCAGCAAACCGGTGATCGACCGTTTTCTTTCTTCAGGCTGCCGAACCCTGCCGCGCTGGTCATGGTCAGCGGGATGGGCAAGGTGGCGGCCGCGCTGGCCGCCCAGACACTCATTCGCGAAAAGGGCTGTGATCGTTTGATCAATGCCGGCGTCTGCGGCATCCTGGTCGACAGCCCGGCGCTGACGCCCGGACAGGTCATGCGCGTCACCGAGGCTTCGGAGGGTCCTCCGGGTCCCGGCATACGGGCCGGTTCCGTCTACTGTACCGACAATCGCTGGCCCCACCTTCCGACCGCCCGGCTGGTGACCGTAGAACGGCCGGTTTTCGATGCACACCTGCGGCGCCGGTTGTCGCAGTGGGGCGAACTGGTGGACATGGAGGGGGCGGTCGTGGCGTGGGTGGCCGGCCTTTACGGGGCCACCTGCGCTATGATAAAAGGGATCACCGACATGGCCGACGATGGCCAACGAACCGATTTACATCGCAACCTGGCGGCGGTCAGCGAAGCGATCGCCGCTCATCTGGTCAACGGAATATCAGACGATGTCACGTACGGATGCGGAAGCCCTTAAAGCGGAGACGGCTTTCCTGAACCTTTTTCAAAAAATTCTGCGTTTCACAAAAATCGAACATACCGCTTTCAGCATTCCGCTGATCTTTGCCGGTGCCTGGATCGGCACGCGGGGCCTGTCCCCGCCGCCGGGTGTTCTACTGTTGGTGCTCGTTGCCGCCGTTGGTGCCCGCATTTTCGGGATGTCTTTCAACCGGATCTTCGATCGCCGGCTCGATGCATTGAATCCCAGGACCGCCGGACGGGAACTGCCCGCCGGTCGCCTCACACTGCGAACGGCTCTGGCGATAGCGTTTGGCGGTCTGCTGGTCTATGTGGCCGCTTGCGTCGCGCTGGGAGGCTGGTGCCTGGTCCTCGCCCCCCTGCCGCTGGTGCCCCTCTTGGGGTATTCGCTGCTCAAGCGGTTTACCGCCCTGTGTCACTTCGGAATCGGTCTCTGTCTGGCCTTGGCGCCCCTGGGGGCATTCGTGGCAGCTGCCGGCAACCCGAAGTTTACGCCACCGGCCGTTTTTTTCTCGCTCTTCGTCTTTTGTTGGCTCAGCGGTTCGGACATCGTTTACGCCTTGATGGACCTGGAAAGCGATCGAAAAACCGGCGTTCACAGTCTGCCGGTGTGGCTTGGGGCGGTCGGCGCCCTGCGCATCGCTGGTCTGCTGCATGCAGTTGCGTTCGGCTGCTTGACCGCGGTGTTCTTCCTGACCGGCGGTCGCGGTCCGGCGGCGCTGGCACTGGCACTGTCGGGTCTGGCCATGGTCGCCATGTATCTGCCATCGATTCCGCTCGGTTTGCGCTTTTTTCCGGTGTCGACCATCGCCGGCATTGCTGCAGCCATGGTCCCGATTCTGGGACACTTTCCGTGACGTTAAGGTGAAGGCTCAATGAAAACCGATCGACAAGTCCCCGGCGGCGTCCGGGGGCTGAAACCATGCACGTTCCAACCCCAAGGTCTTTTTGCGCAGGCGCTTGATAAAGGGGCCCGTTGTGGGCGATTGACACCTGAAGAGGCCCGCGCGCTGGCCGGCGATTTAACGCCTGACACCTTGCACGCTCTGGGCGCCGCAGCGCTGGCCAACCGGCGCCGGCGTTTTGGTGATCGCGCGACCTATATTTTTAACCTGCACATCAACCCGGCCAACATCTGTGCCATGGGGTGTACCTTTTGCAATTATGCGGCCGGTCCAAACGCCCCGCATGCCTACGTGCTGGAGGAAAGCGAGATTCTCGAAAAGGTGCGGCGGCTGCGGCCAACCGAAACCCACATCGTGGGCGGATTGAATCGTGTTTGGCCGTATGAGCGCAACTTGGCGTTGGTGGGCGAACTGCGACAACGGTTTCCTGGTCTCTACATCAAGGGCTATACGGCCGTTGAAATCGATTTTTTTGCCCGTACCTCCGGAAAGAGCGAGTTGGAGGTTCTGAAAGAATTGCAGCGTGCCGGTCTGGACGCCCTGCCGGGCGGCGGCGCGGAGATCTTCTCCGAGCAACTGTGGCGCCGGCACTGGCGGAATAAGATCGGCCCGGCCGATTGGCTCCGCATCCACCGGTTGGCCCACGGAATGGGGATTCCGACCAATGCGACCATGCTCTTCGGTTTCGGTGAGACCTGGGAGGAGCGGGTCGTGCACCTGCTGCGCCTGCGCGAGGTTCAGGATGAAACCGGCGGTTTTGCCTGTTTCATACCCCTGGCGTTTCAACCGGGCAGCGGGCGCTTCGTCGAAGAGGGACCGACACCGCTGGAAACCTTGGCGGTGCTGGCCGTTTCCCGATTGGTCCTCGACAATGTGCCTCACCTGAAATCATACTGGCCCATGGCCGGTGTCGAGACGGCCGCAGCCGGATTGAGCTGGGGCGCCGACGACATGGACGGAACCATCTCCGAGGAGAAAATCGCGCATCTGGCGGGCGCCCGGACGCCTGTCGGCCTGGCGCGCGAGCGGATGATCGACACCATAGCGGCGGCCGGATTCAGACCCGTGGAACGGGACGGCCGTTTTGACGAACGACCGTTGGCTGCCTCGACTGTCGACCTCGCAGCGGCATCCGGCTCGTCCGAACCCGTCGGGCCTCAGGGCACCGCCCCCCAACAGGAGGACCTGCCCAGATGAGCTGGCCGGTTGCCATGATTCCTTACACCAACATGGCCCCTTACCGGGAACTGGGCACACCCGCTGAGTGCCGCTTCGTTTCGCTGGTGCCGCGGGAGAGCATTACGGCGCTCTGTCAGAAGCGGGTGATCGCGGCGGCGGTTCCGGTGGGGGGGCTGGCGGCGGTCGCCGGAGAAACTGAATTTCTGGGGCCTTTCGGCATTGCCGCGGCTGAGCGCTCCATGAGCGTGCTCTTTTTCTCCGACCGCCCGTTGGGCGAAATGGGAACAGGGACCCGCATCCGGTTGACGATTGAGTCGGCTTCGAGTGTGCGACTGCTCTACCTCGTGCTCGGATACCGGAACGGATTCGGCAACTTGCCGCAGCCGGCCGCGCCGGGCGAAACAACCAACGGCGAACTCCTGATCGGAGATAGCGCCCTCAAGCGGATGCGAAGCCGTTGTCTGAACGACACCGACACATCGTTCCCGGCCGATGCTTTCGTTACCGATCTGGCCGGCGAATGGTATGACATTCATCGTCTGCCCTTCGTCTTTGCCCGCTGGGTGGTGAGAAAGGATGCGCCGACGAAGGCGCGGTCGGCTTTGGAAGCCTGGCTGGCGGAATTCAGGACGCGCGAGAACGAACTCGTACAGCGCGCCGTGCCGGAAGCCGCGCGCCGTCTTGGGTTTTCAGAGGAAGAAATTCAGCTCTATTTTCGGGTGATCCGTCGCAGCCTCGACCAAGCGGACATGGACGGCCAGGCTCTGTTTTTGAGCGAGTTCGAAAAGCACTTCTCCGATACCGTCGGCTGCCCGCTTCCGTCATCGGCCCCGACGGTCGATATCCCCGGGTTTAAACGGCGCATAACCGGTTAGATGGAACAATAAATGACCGCGACTTCCGATTTTCAACAGGCAAACCGGCCGGAGCTGCGTATCGGCGACCGCTACGAGCGGTCCGAGGCCTTGGAAATGCTTGGTCGGCTGCCTCTGGGCGAGCTGATGGGTATGGCCCACCGCGTCCGCCGGCAGCGGTGGCCGCAACCGCTCGTAACCTATGTAATCGATACCAATCCCAATTATACCAACATCTGTGTGACCCGTTGTGCATTCTGTGCTTTCTGCCGGGAACCGGGGGACCCAGAAGCCTACACCTTGGCGCCGGATGCGCTTGTCGAACGGGTCGAGAAGGCTCATGCCCGGGGGGCGACTACAGTGCTGCTACAGGGCGGCCACAATCCCGCGATCCGTCTCGGCGATTGGCTGGCCTACATCAGGGCGATCCGCTCGGCCTGCCCGACCATCCACATTCACCCCTTCAGCCCGGCTGAGTACGTCTTCATGGCCCGGACCGAGAAGATGCCGGTCGAAGAGGTCCTGCAGGCCGTTTATGCCGAAGGCGTGCGGACGATTCCCGGCGGCGGGGCCGAGATCCTCAGTGAGCGCGTCCGGCGAGAGGTCGCCAAGGCCAAGGCCACGACGGCACAGTGGCTCGCTGTCTGCGAAAAAGCCCACCGCATCGGTTTTCGCACCACCGCCACCATGATGTACGGCCATGTCGAAACCGACGAGGATATCGTGGAGCACCTGATGCAGCTGCGCGCCCTCCAAGATCGGACCGGCGGTTTCAGCGCCTTTATTCCCTGGTCCTTCAAGCCCGGAGGCTCGCCGCTGAGCCGCCGGGTCCCGGTCCAGGCCCATCCGGCCCGTTACGTGCGGATCATTGCCCTGGCGCGCCTTGTGCTCGACAACTTCCCGCATATCCAGTCGTCCTGGTTCAGCGAGAGCATCCCGGCCGGCCAGCTTGGCCTTTTGGCCGGGGCCGACGA
>JBATHN010000908.1:0-2085 GCA_049666885.1 Desulfobacterales bacterium | reverse complement strand
ACCCTGCTCTGCTCCAAGACCTTGACTCCCCTTGACGTCAATGAGGCATAGGCTTTGGTGCGAACCCCTTGCGGGTGATCGGGCATCAGACCCTTGCTGGTGAAGATGATGATCTCGGGCTCGTGGTTTCCATTGTCGCGGACCAAACGCCAGATGTTACCGGCGATTTCGACGGCTGAAGGTCCCCCGCCGATGATTCCGATGGTGATCTTTCTGCGTGACACCAGGTCGAGGATCCGCTGCTGGGCTTCCAAGAGCTTCTCGATCGGTTTGACCGTAAAGATATCGGCACCGTCGCCGATGATGTGGGTTTGGGGAACGTGACTGCCCACGTTGAAGGAAATGACGTCAAACTGCAGAGACTCCCCGGATTCCAATGCGACCGTCTTTGCTTCCTGATCGACCCGCGCGAGTTTTCCCAAGACGAAGGTGCCGCCTTTTTTTTCCACGACGTGCTTGGTTGCGAAGCGAATTTCTTCAGGCCGGTATGTTTTTCCGAGCATTCCCGGGCCCATGCCGGAGTAATAGTGATACGCCGACGGCTGGATAACCGTCACCCGATGGCCTTTCTCAACGAATTGGTTCAGGTTGGCCAGTGTCATCATGTGAGCGTGACCACCGCCGGCCAAGACCAGGTGCTTTTTCATCACTGCCTCCGCAATCAATCAAATTTACAAACTCACCCTGATGGGTCTCAAGCGGGGTTTCCAACTGCAAGAACCACTCAAATCTGAGTGAACAACTTCCCCAGCTGTGCCAGATGCGCCTGCTCTTCGTCGGCGATCTGCATCAGCACTTTTCGACTTTCCGGATTGTTGCTGCGGTCTGCCGCCCGCCGGTACAAATCGAGGGCTTGGGCTTCAATGGCCATGGCGAGTCCGATAATATCCGGCACGGATTCCAGGTCAGGCTTGTAGAGGCGCACGTACTCCCCAGTTGTCAGACCGCCTTCAACGGCTGGGGTCACCACGGTTTTTACGAAATCGTCGCGGTCTATCATCGTACCGGTCATCTGGCGATAGTGGTCGAAAATCCGATCCTGATGTTTAACCTCGATGGCGGAGAGCTTGTCAAAAAGATTGCGGGCCGGCTCGTTCTTCATCAATGGAATCATGGACAGATAGAACTCCCGCAGTCCTGCTTCCATCGAGTAGGCGACAACAAGCGTTTCCTCGGGCGATTCTTTGCCGGTGAACAGGTCGAGACCCAGATCCTCCGCACCGATCGCCCGCTCGCTTTCCCAAGCCTTGAATCCGCCGGAAAGATTGTAGACCTCACCGAAACCTTTACCGACCAGCATCTGGGATGCCACCCGGCTGCGTCCGCCGCTGGCACAGTAGACGATGGTCGGTTTGTCCACATCGATCTCCCCCAACCGGTCATTGAGGTCCGGCAGGGGAACCAGTTTGGCGCCCGGAATGTGGCCGGATTCATATTCGCCTGGCTGTCGTACGTCTAAAAGTGCATACTCTTCCGAAGACATGCCCGTGATGTAACTTTTAGCCTGGGGGGCGTCCATTGATTTGACGGGGGTGAAAAACTGTTTCCAACGCATAGTCCCTCTTTCTGTGGATTAAAAACCGCTATCTGTAGGTTAAAAAATGATGGTACGACGACCGATGGTGTACGGTGCCCCTTTGTTAACTCGTTTCCGTCCATACGCACTGCGGATTTGGTTAAATAGTGCCCATTCACGAATATTTTATGGCACTGTTGAGTGTCCAATTCATAAATGTGAATTTTTTTCGCTGGACAAGGCCGCACAAGGGTTTTCGTCGAGGCGTACTGTACGTACGCCGCAGCCGGAAACCCGCGGAGAACGCAGTCCAGTGGAAAAAAGACCATTTATGGATGGACACTAAATAACACCGCCGCCTCGGCCTAAGCCGATATCCGCCCCTCCCGGAAGGACACGACCTGCGACCCGGCGGGGAAAAGCCCAACGATCTGAGACGATTATTTGTAATAAATATAGACGGAAAATGCAATATGGCAAGTGCAAGACAAAGAGTCTGGATACCATCTGCGGGCATTCATTTTGACAAATCGGTCATTTTCAGTTAAAATTTAGTACAATTAAAGTGG
>JBATHN010000907.1:0-2610 GCA_049666885.1 Desulfobacterales bacterium | reverse complement strand
CGGCATACCCATTGCGCCGTTGATGCACCTTGAGGAACGACAGGGCAAACTGGCGCTGGTGATTGAAAAGAGCGTCGTCGACTTGGAGTCGAATGCCTTCAAAGTGGTCGAGGCCCTGCGGGAAAATTGGCTCGCCGCCGCCCCCGGTGACGACGATTATCGCCGACCGGGTCCCATCCGCTTTGGCGGACAAATCGAGGAGGATCGGCCCATCACCATGAAGCTCAACGCGATTAATAAAACTCCTGATTGACCGATGGTCTGCCGGACGATCAATTTGTGGCGTAGGTGACCGTGAAGCCATTGGCTTCAAGGGATTTTTTAATGCTGTCGGTCTCGCAGGCCGCCAGGCGAAAGTAGTAAATGCGGTTGCCGGTCTGATGGGAGGTGATGCCCACGTTGATGATGTCGCCGCCGCCGTCGTTGATGATCTGCAGGGCTTCTTTCAATGCTCCCGGCTCGTTCTTCATGACCACGTCGATGCGTGAACTGCCGGTCAGAATGCCCATCATGTCGATGAACGTCCGCAGGATGTCCGATTGGGTGATGATCCCGACCAGTTTCTCGCCTTCAACCACCGGCATGCCGCCGATCTTGTGTTTGTAGATCAATTGGGCGGCAATTTCGATGTCTTCCTCCGGACCGACCACGATCGGATCGCTGATCATCAGGTCGGAGAGGGAAACATCGCCCACCATGGACGGTATCAGCCCCTGCTTCAGGTCGGCCAGCGTCACGAAACCGCGCAGGACGTTGCCGCCGGAGACCACCGGCAGGTGGCGGATGGAATTCAGTTTCATCAACTCCAGGGCATCGGTGATGGATGCGTTCGCGGTAATCGTGATGGGATCCGGAATCATCAGGTCGCTGATCTTCATAACCCCTCCCTCTGTGAGATTGGAAAAAGGTCACCCGCCACTCGGCGGCAGCCGGGTGGAAAAAGGATGCCGGGGGCCGCGCCCCTGGGATTCGCCAAGTCGGTCAGCACCGCGCCGGCTGGTAGCTGCACAAGGGCTCCTGGGCCAGAATATCCCCAGTGGCCTCGAAAGCCCGCGCTCTGCAGCCGCCACAGAATTTCTTATACTCGCAGAGACCGCACTTGCCTTTCAGGTCGTCGTAGCGGCGCAGAGACTGAAACGTCTCGGAATGATTCCAGATATCGGCGAAGGATGTCCGGGTGACGTCGCCGGCCTCGACATTTAAAAACCCGCAGGGTTGAACGATTCCCCGATGTGAAATGAAGCAGAACCCGATTCCCCCAAGGCAGCCGCGCGTCATCGCGTCCAGTCCGTGGGTTTTGGGTGTCACGGTTTTGCCTTCGGATCGGGCCCGCTGCCGCAGGATCCGGTAGTAATGGGGCGCACAGGTCGCTTTTAGCTGCAGCGGGGTTTTGTCCCGCTGATCGTAAAACCAGTTGAGGGTTTGTTCGTATTCCTCGGCCGTGATTTCCTGATCGATGATGTACTTACCCCGTCCGGTGGGAACGAGAAGGAAGATATGGTGGGCCACGGCGCCGAGGTCCACCGCCAATTGCTGGATGCGGGGAATCTCCGCCAGATTCGTGCGGGTGATGGTGGTGTTGATCTGGAACTCGAGCCCGGCCTTTTTGACCATCTCGATTCCCCGCAGCGCGCTGTCGAAGGCGCCTTCGACGCCCCTGAAACGATCGTGTTTTTCCCGGCTGGCGCCGTCCAGGCTGATGCTGATGCGTTTGATGCCGGATTCGACCATCCGGCGGGCGGTCGCGTCGGTGATCAGGGTGCCGTTGGGCGCCATGACCATCCGCAGCCCGATATCGGTCCCATAGCGGGCGATATCGAATATATCCGACCGCAACAGGGGTTCTCCGCCGGTCAGAATGACGATCGGCCGGCCGACCGCGGCGATTTGATCCAACAGCCGCAGAGCGGCCGGTGTATCCAGCTCGCCGCTGTAAGGACCGCGGGTGGCTGCCGCGCGGCAGTGCACGCAGTTCAGATTGCAGTTGCGGGTGGTTTCCCAGGCCACGAGCCGCAGAACCGGGGTTTTGCCTTCTTCCGGCTGGGACCCGGATTGGGTTTTGATACTGTGAGGATGCATGGGGCTCCGCTGGGGGTTCAGGGTTCTGAGTTGCGGGTTCCGGGTTTTAATTACCTATTTGCGAGTTTCAAGTTTCAAGTTTCAGTTTGCGGGTTACGAGTTTCGAGTCCGTTAAGCCCGTTAATCGGTCGAGCCGAAGAATCGATTATATCCATCAATCCCGCCGTGGCGGGACTAAACGCGCTAAACCGGCTAAACTTTGCCCATCTCCCGGGCGGCCTCCAGTGCAAAGTAGGTCAGTATGAGGTCCGCACCGGCACGCTTGATGGCGGTGAGGGTTTCCATCATCACCTTGCGACCGTCCAGCCAGCCCATTTGCGCCGCGGCTTTGATCATGGCGTATTCACCGCTGACGTTGTATGCGGCGACCGGCAGGTCGATCTCCTCCCGCACGCGGCAGATAATATCGAGGTAGGCCAGGGCCGGCTTGACCATGATGATGTCCGCGCCTTCCTCCACGTCCATGGTGACCTCACGGATGGCCTCGATCGCATTGGCGGGGTCCATCTGGTAGGTCCGCCGGTCACCGAA
>JBATHN010000906.1:0-10205 GCA_049666885.1 Desulfobacterales bacterium | reverse complement strand
CCACCGCACGGTCCTGCGCCGCCGCGACGCCTTCGACCAAAGTCCCGCTGGCTAATGCTTCATGGCCCATGCGGCCGACAATCCGCGAGAGCCCGTGGCAAAAATCCGGGTCGTCGTCTATGATCAGAACTCTGGCCATATCAGGGATCCCTCATAATTGGCTCGGGACCTCGCCCCCCTGAAGCACCCGTCGGACGACGCGGAAGTCTCTAAGGTGCTAAAAGTTTAATGAATAAAAAGTCATGGGTAGATTTCGACCCCCATTGATAAGGACGCCATCAATGTTAACCCTCGGTTTCAAATGGCAATCGAACACTGAAAGTGGTTCCCTCTCCTAACTGAGAGACAACGTCTATTGTCCCACCGTGTTCTTCGATAAGTTTCCTGCTGACCAGCAATCCCAAGCCGGTACCCTGCGATCCCTTGGTGCTGAAAAAAGAAGCAAAAATCTTCTCCTTCACCTCCTCGGTCATTCCGGAGCCGTTGTCACTGACGTCGAATCGGATGAAATTGTCACTTATTAGGATAGTGGTTACAGTGACACAATGCGTTTTAGTGACGCTGTCGTCATAGCGACAGGCGTCGATGGCATTAGACACCAGATTCAGCAGGCAGCGGTGAATGGTGCGCGAATCCATGACCACCTCTCCGATCGATTCGGAGAATTTTTTTACAATCACGACATCATTCTCACGGGCGACTTCTTTCATCAGTTCGCAAACATCGGCGGCGATTTCATTTGGACAGCAAGATTTAAACTCTGGTTCTCTCTCCTTTGAATAAGAGAGCAAATCCTGCACCAGGTCCGATGTCCGTCCGATGTTTCGTTGCACCATTTGCCATCCGGTTTTGAGCTTGTCAGTGTTATCTTTGTTGATGCCTATATTGACAAGGTAGCTTCCGCCCTTGAGACCGTGCAAAATATTTTTTATGCAGTGGGCCATTCCGGCCACTGTTTGTCCGATGGCCGCCAATCTTTCCGCACCGACCAGTTCCTTTTCCAAACGTTTGATCTCTCTGAGATCGTTAAAAAAGGCGACAACGCCCATCATCCTGTTTCTTGCGCGCAAAATTGTTCCGGAAAACCTCACCGGAATAACGTCTCCGTCTTTAGCGGTGATCGACGTCTCGCGCCAGGGCAGATTCCAATCATTGCCGTCGGCGGCCAGAAGGTCATCGAGATTCTGTATTATTGCGGGAGGATAAATCTCCCTGATGTTCATCTTTTCGATGACATCGGAAGCGGAATACCCGAATATCTTTTCAGCTGCCGGATTGAAAATAACGATATTCCATTTGTCATCCGTGGCCACAATTCCATCGTTTGAGCTCCCAATCAGGTTGCCCTGAAAATCGGCTTTCCTCCTAACTTCTACCTGAAGCCTGGCGTTTTCAATGGCAACCCCGATACGGTTTCCAATCAATTCCAAGGAGCGGGTTTCGTCGGGTCCGAAATGTCCGGTGCTTTTGCTTGCCGCCCTGATGAGGCCGAAGGCCCTTTTCGCTTTGTCGAGAATGGGAATATAGACCAGCGATTTAAGTCCATCCTGCCTCAGAAGATTCATTTCATCTTCACTGGAATCCGGCAACTCCTTGAATACGGTGATTTTACCACCCACAGCCACACGCGTTATCATGCTCTCTTCGTCTGCGACTCTCGTGCAGTAGCATAAATTTTCGGAATGGCCATAGTTGTATTGCAGGTAGAACTTTCCATCTTTATCCAATATGTATATACAAATGCCGTCAATCAGAAATATATTGGCAACCTCCTGAATGGCCGCCTTAATTCGGCCTTCGAGACTCAATGGACCGCTGAGCGTTGCATAAATTGAACAATAAGTGGCAAGTTCTCTGGTGTGCCGTTCCCGTTCTTTTTCAAGTTTTCTATCTTCGGTTTTATCCCAAATGGTTTCAATCGCGCCGACCACCTCTCCTTCGGGGTTTTTTATCGGTGCGGCTGTGAACCAACACCATTTTCCATCCTCACCCAGATTTGGAAAAAACACTTCGGCTTCATAAGCCCCATCAATAAGAAGCGATTTGCGCCATTTTGTTCCGTATAATTTCCTGATTTCCAGCTCGTCAATTTGGTCGACAATGACATCCGCCATTGAGGGGCGTTCTTTCTCGTAAAAAGGAGCCCACTGCTTTTGGGTCCCAACGATATCCCGGGTCGAATAGCCTGTGAGTTTCTCCATCGCACGGTTCCAATGGGTAACCGTATGATTCTTGTCGATCACAAATGTTGGAATCGTGCTGCCCAGGATGATCTGCGACATGGCTTTTTCATTGGCTGTCAGTTCCCGCACTTTTTGAGCCAATTCTTTGTTCTGGCGTTCACGCTCCTGTTCGACGAGTTTTTCTTTGGTTTTATCCCAAAGCGTCTCAATGGCACCGGCAGTCGAACCATCCGGCGCCTTGATGGAAGCCGCAGTGAAAAAAACCCATTTGCCGTCCCGTCCCAATTGCGGGAAAAACTCCTCTGCCTCATAGGCGCCTTCAATTAAATCGGAATTTTTCCACCGGGTCGTGTACTGGCGCCAAAGATCCTCTTCTGTTACCCCATCCAGTATCAGGTCGGCCATCGTTGGCCGTTTTTCAGACCTGAATGGCTTCCATTGATCATTGGTCCCGACGATCTCTTTAGCCGAAAACCCCGTCAGCATTTCACAGGCCCGGTTCCAGTGAGTGACCGTATGCTCCTTGTCGATGACAAACGTCGGAATCGTGCTGCCGTGAATTATCTGGGACAGGGCCCATTCGTTTGCAGCGAGATCCTTGCGTACCTTTTGGAAATAGATGTTTTTTTCGGCGTTTAAGTCCAGCACGAAACCGCAAAATTCTTCGAGAAGATTTTCAGTTGTATGGCTATCGTCACTACTGTTTCGCAACTGGGCTAGAATTTCATACTTTTTCCCCTTTACCAGATAATGGTCCACTATTGACTGCGCCTCATGGTGGTCCACAAGCAGAATCCAAGGCGGTTTGGTATCTTGAACCATCGTTTTGAGATTGTCGTCCCGGGTCAGCTGTAAAATAAGATTGAGGTCTTTTATCGGAAAAAGTTCTTTGAAGTCGTCTGTCGCAAATATTCCTTTTTTTTTGGCGAATTCTAAGCCAACGGCTCGGTCGTTTTTATCGGCTACGCCAAGAATTTCGGGCCTTTTTTCCTTGAAGTCTTCGCTTAATATGGTTTGGAGGAACGCCTTGCATCTTCGGCCTCCTCCCAAGAGCGCTATCTTTGAATTTGCAATTTGGTCTATCATTTGCGTATCCTTTTAAGGATTTGCCGTCGATCCGTTTGAACGGTCGCCCGACCGCATAAAGTTTAATTTATGTCATATCGTGCGCGAAAAAGAATCCAGCCTTTAGGAACTCCCGGTTCATCCGGGCGATGTTGGTAATGGAAATCTCCTTGCGAAAGACCGGCTCTTTGTCCGCACCCGCGAATCCCCATGCGGCCACGTGGCAGAAGTTCTCGTCGTCTCGTAGGGCCTCGCTTTCCTGGGTCTGGTAGTCCTCGTTGAAATGGCCGCCGCAGGACTCCTGACGGGCCAAGGCATCGACGACCATCAGTTCCGCGAACTCGAGGAAATCCGCAATGCGGCCAGCGCGTTCAAGGCTCTGGTTAAATTCGCCGCCGGTCCCGGGAACCGTGATATTTTCCCAGAACTCAGCCCGCAACTCCTGTATAAGCGCTTGCGCTTTCTTCAGTCCGGTAAGGTTGCCCGCCAAATGGGCGAGTAAGAAGAGACAAAAGCTGAGTCCCGTGATGGCCATCAGCATCTTTTTGCCGATCGATGACCGCAGGGTTTGGATCACCCAGTTCATCTTCACTCTCCCGAAGGTTCCGATTGAAGCAGATAAACAGCGGGTAATTCCAATCAGGTATGGCGCTGTTCAAGCATCGTTTAGCATGATTTATGCCAGCAAGGCAGGGATAATATACGATGTAATATCAAGAAGATGAAATTAGGCCCGCAACTCGCAGCGATCGGTTTCCTGTGCCGGAGGAAATGGTTTCCTGCCAGGCAGGAAAATTAATAGTGGAAATCCAGTACAAAGCTCGATGTCAAGCCGATGTTTCGATATACCGTTAAACAGCCGGTTTTAAGCTTGTTGGAATTGACATGAACAATTTTTCACAAAAAAAGAAAAATTTTGGACAAAGATAAAAATATTATTTATAGTTAAAAATTATGAAGTCAAATCAGTCGTGAGTTTTCAAGGGTTTAGCGTTCTCCGCTCATGGTTATAGAGCCCCCCCATGCACTGCTTGAGCACGAGAGCGAATGCCGGCAAACAAATTGAGCAATACTCATATTATCGATGTCGCCCTGAACCCGTGAACGGTTACAATCGACCTTTTCAGGCTATTTGATTGGCTTAAGGGAGTGTGTTCAAAATGAAAACAATTATTCTGGTCAGACACGCCAAATCAAGCTGGAAAGATCCCAGCCTGGACGACTTTGACAGACCTTTGAACAAAAGAGGTAAAAGGAATGCGCCATTTATGGGAAAAAAACTAAAGGAACGAAAGATTATGCCCGACCTTGTTCTGTCAAGTCCTGCAAAAAGAGCAAAAAAAACGGCCATAGCTGTTGCCAAGGCACTCGACTATCCTAAAAAGAAGATTATGTTTTTTGACAAAATGTATCATGCCAGTGCACTGTATCTGTTCGATTTGTTGAAGAGTTTGGATAATGAGAATGAAACCGTCATGCTGTTCGGCCATAACCCAAGCTTCAATGATTTTGCCGATATGTTACTTAAAATAAATCCGATTTATAATATCCCAACTACCGGCGTATGCTGCATCAGGTTCGATGTCAACCAATGGCAAAAAGTCAAGGAAGGTAAAGGCGTAATTGTTTTTTTCGATTTTCCGAAACGATACAAGGATGAACCGGTTAAGAGCCTTAGATCATAGCTTCTCCTCAAGATGTGAAGCTGTGTTGTTAAAGTGAAACCATTATATTCATCGGGAATAGGGTTATAGGTGTCAGCAAACCCCACATCCTGAAACCCGAAACCTGAACACTGATTTGGTTGCGGCCGAAGGCCTGCATTAGGGTTCACGAAAAAACCAGAACCAGTCAAGCATAAAATCTACGCCTTTTATCAAAAATCCATTCGGGAGATTTGTCAGATCTATCGCCCAACCGTTGAATGCCTGCTACTATTTTGAAGCGACGATCATGAACATTCCAATAATATACAATTTACCTGAGGGGCATGATTACAAGCAGTTTATTGTCGAGTTGTCAAATGCCTATGCGATCAAAACTGAGCGATCAATGCTGAAGCGTATGGCGATATACGATACATTTGATTGGCGCTTATTTGACGAATCACTTGTTTTGACCTTAACCGGAAAAACCCTCTTATTACGCAAACTGTTTAAAACCGACAATATACTAAGTGCTGAAATTTCACGTCCACCGGTTTTTTTAAAAGATTTCCCGAGCGGTGAACTAAAGAAACTTTTGACACCGATCATCAAAATGCGGGCACTCTTCAAACTTGTTGAAGTGTATTCCTGCACAAAGTATCTCCGTATCTTGAACCCGGATGAAAAAACCGTGGCCGTATTGGTGTATAAAGTTATTCGTTCGACCCGTGAAAAAGAATCACCGGCCTTGGCCGCCTATTTGAGGCTACACCCCGTAAAGGGATACTCAAAATATTCTCTTAAACTATCCAAACATTTAAAGGAGGCCGGATTTTCTGCACACGAAAAAGAAGACATTTATTTTAAACTTCTTGCGTCAGTGAATAAAATTCCGGGTAGTTATTCTTCAAAATTAAACTTAGAGCTTGACCCGGAAATGCGCTCTGACGAGGCGACAAAAATCATTCTCCGCTCATTATTGAAAGTAATAAAAACTAACGAGGCACACATTGAGAAAGACTTGGATACTGAATTTTTGCACGATTACCGCGTCGCTGTCCGGCGCACCCGCTCCGCCTTGGGTCAGATTAAAAATGTATTCCCCAAAGAGACGGCTTCGCGATTTAAGAAGGATTTTTCTTTTTTAGGAAAACTCTCCAACCAGTTGCGTGATCTAGATGTCTATCTCCTCAAAAAGGATTCCTTTAAAGCGATGATCCCATCAATATTGCGTGACGACATCGATCCTCTGTTTGACTACTTACGCAATAAGAGATCAAAAGCGCTGAAGCAAGTTATCAGAAGTTTCAGGTCTAACAAATATAGGCGAATATTACAGGGGTGGGAAAAATTTTTAAAAGAACCACAGAAAGATGCACCCACGACATCTAATGCCGATCTAAGCATACTGACCCTGGCCCAAAAAAGAATCTACAAGCAATATGGGTCAATAGTAAATGCCAGCAACCGGATATTAGAGAACATCGATGACGAGAAATTACATTCACTGAGAATTGAATGCAAGAAATTGCGGTACTTGATGGAGTTCTTCTCTTGTCTGTTTCCATATAAAAAAATGAACGTTTTGATAGCGCAGCAAAAAAAATTGCAGAACAAGTTGGGGGATTTTAACGATCTTTGCGTCCAACAAGAATATCTGCTAAACATATCCGAAGAACTATCCGCAACCACCAAGAAAAATAAAAGGGTCCTTGTTTCAATCGGCTGCCTTATCGGCTCCCTCGATCGAGAAATGCGGGTCGTTAAGAAATCAATGTTTAAGACCTTCACAAACTTCGTATCACCTACTAACGAGCGGTTATTCCGAGAACTTTTCGCCTCATAGCAGTAAAAGGAAGTTTTTATGACAACGCTGGCTTTTTACAGCAATAAAGGGGGAGTGGGTAAAACCGCGGCAGCCGTAAACTTGTCCTACTTGGCTGCGCAGACGGGCACCAAAACTCTCCTTTGCGATCTCGATCCTCAAGGTTCAGCGACCTTTTACTATCGGGTGAAACCCAAACTGAAGGTCGGCACAAAGGGGTTTTTCAAAGGGGGCAAAAAACTTATAAAAAGCATAAAAGGCACTGATTATAAAAACCTCGATCTTCTTCCGGCCGATTTCACTCATCGTAATTTAGATGCCGCTTTTGATAAATTGAAGCGCCCGACGGAGCGTTTGAGTAATATTTTAAAACCGCTTAAGGATGAATATGATGTCATCATTCTTGACTGTCCGGTTACCATAAGTCTGCTGGCCGAGAACATATTCAACGCTGTTGACTATACGTTCGTTCCGCTTGTTCCAACAACGCTCTCGGTTCTCGCTCACAGACAATTGCTTAATTTCTGCAAAAAAAATAAATTTGACACCGGTAAAATTTACACTTTTTTTTCCATGGTCGACAGACGCAAAACAATGCACCGTGAACTCATGCAGACGGCGGTAAGGCAGTTTAATAACGCTTTAGGAAGCCTAATTCCACTCCTGTCGCAGATTGAAAGAATGGGAATAGAGCGAAAACCGGTAGCGGTTTTTTCGCCGAGATCACCGGCTTCAAAAGCGTATGAAAACCTGTGGTCAAAAATCCAGGAAACGATACTTCGGACCACTATCATTTAGTTTGAATATTGAATTTTTATGCACCGTGGCGGCCTACACGGCCATGAGTGTTTAACACGAAAATAGAATGTAATACGGAAAAAAGGTGGCACCTCCACCCGGATGAACGGTTGCGAAAGACGGCTGAAACTTGCCGCCAACGGGGTCTAAGCCCGGACCAGGCCCGTCTTCAAATAAGGGCTTGGAATTATACTCAAGATTTTGGCTTCCATACGGTATTGGTATTGGGTCCGGACCAAGACCCCGTAGACGGCTCAAACAGTCAACCGCTGTTCTCAACCGTTCATCCGGGCTCCGGTGCGTCATTTTCATGTACCGTGGCGGCTCAAAGCGTCATGACCTTTTAGTACAAGAATCTTGATTGAAACTATGCCTAAATGGCACAGTTTCTTTTTCGATCAAACTGAACGTTCAACGGCCGGCGGTGGTGCTCATCTGAAACTTAACGGAACTTTATCCAATAGAAATTTATTCTTTAGAGATACTATCCCGGGTACCGAGGTATCTAGAAATGTCAAATTCCAAATTTTAAACTATGAGGCAACGATGGCCTTGGAAATCGAAAGAAAATTTTTGGTTAAGGGAAATGTCTGGCGCAATGCTCAAGGAACGATGTATCGTCAGGGTTATTTAAATAGTGATAAAAATCGTAACGTGCGCGTGCGCGTTATAGACGACAGAGGATATTTAACCGTAAAAGGAATTTCTCAAGGCGCTACCCGAGTTGAATACGAATATGAAATCCCTAAAGCAGAAGCCGATGCCATGCTGGACAACCTTTGCGAAAAACCCCTTATTACAAAAATAAGATATAAAATCAAATTTAAAGGGTTTTTTTGGGAGGTTGACGAGTTTCTCGGTGAAAATCAGGGTTTGATCATAGCCGAGTTGGAGCTTGAAAGTGATGACCAAGTATTTATTAAACCCGTTTGGATCGGCGAGGAGGTAACGGGGGACCCAAAGTATTTCAATTCAAATCTCATTCACCGCCCTTACAGCAAGTGGTGATATTAAATACCGGAATTTTATTTGCTTGAATTCCACGGCACACTTTTTTTCATAAAAACATATTTCTTTGATTGTCATGTGCTGTCGATGTCATTTACATCATATTTAATTTGCTTTTAAACTAATTCCCGCGTTCAATTATGGAAAAGGAAGGAGCCGGTTATGAAACAGGATGATCTCAGCTGTTTGAAACATGTGGGAAGCTCGCGCATGAAATTGCTCAACGATTCCGGGATCGCCACCGTAAAGCAGCTTCATGAAATTCCATTGGAAAAACTTGCTGAAGTTAAAACTATTGGTGAATATTATGCCAGGCTGATTAAAATTTCTGTTTCTGACTACTATAAGGGAAAAAACAGCAATTTATCTAAAATGCCAACATCTTCTGGAGAGAAAAAATCCGGGGATATCAACCGTGATTTAAGGAAAAAGATTAAAAGACTTCGTAAAATTCTGAATCGAGTGAATGAAAATCTCAAGCCCTTGTGGAAAAAAAAATATTTGGTACTGTATGTTGATTTTAAAAAGAGATTGACCAAACTTAGGCCTCGTCTCATTAAACTCGGTCGTATTATGGAAGACCTACCCGATGGGGACAAGAAAAATATTATCGAAAAAGCCGATGCCCTTATCTTAAATTTGAAAAATGTTGGTAAAAAACCAAAGAAGAAAAAATACAAAGTTGCAATTCTGGAAATTCAGTCATTTTCCAAATTCCTAAAGGATATTTTTTCTGAATTTTGACTTTGACACTTTTAGCAATTCATAAATAATTCAATCTGACTACACCTCTCCATTTACGGCTTTTCCCATTCATGAAAAAAGTTCTTGTATTGGGTGACATTCACGCAAATTTTCCAGCATTACAAGCGATATGGCGCTATGTCCGGGAGTACCGGTTCGATCGTATTGTTAACACGGGTGATTTTACCGTATACGGTACTTTTCCCAATGAAACGATCCAGTGGTTTCGCAGAAGAAAAAATTCTATTTCCATATTGGGGAATACTGACAGACGGGTACTAAGAATCTTAAACGGTAAAAATTTGAAAAGACCGAAAAAAGAAGATAAAAGAGTCATGTATAATTGGACAGCGGATATCTTGCTTCCTGAAAACGTTCAGTATTTGAAATCATTATCTAAGCATACCGATCTTACCGTTGGCAATACCCGTATCGGTGTTTTTCATGGCACCTGCGAAGATGAGGATGAAACTCTGTTTCCAGAGACCCCCGAAAGCCGCTTTCGTGAATTGGCAAAGGGCTCTCCCTTTCGGGTTCATATAATGGGCCATTCGCATACACCCTATTATAAAATAATCGACGGTGTTCACTTTATTAATCCGGGCAGTGTCGGACGAATGTTCGATGGTGATCCACGAACGGCTTTCGCAATTCTTGAGCTTACTTTAGAAAAAATATCCGTAAAACATTATCGCATCCCCTATCCGGTAGAAGAGGTGATCATTGGACTCAAGCAAAATCGCCTTCCAGACATTTATGCGAAAATGTACCGCATGGGGAGGAAACTAAATTAATCCGAATGCTCAACATGTTGTTGTAATACCCAGTGATTGCGTTTTATCCTGTAATTGTTTCATAGACTTCGTAAAATGTCTTTTCTCCGATCAAAGAATCCACACTGCCTTGAAGATCTCTTCTTTCTTTGCTCTTTAGCCA
>JBATHN010000905.1:0-2712 GCA_049666885.1 Desulfobacterales bacterium | reverse complement strand
TTGTTGTCGGGCACTTGAAGTACGAAAGTACGTCTGCACGCCCAACGCCTTGCATCTGCGGCACCCTGTAAACGCTTACAATTAGGTGGTTTGTAGCGCATCGGACTTTGCAGCCCTTTGTATGGTTACAATTTGATAATTATGTCAGGATTCATCGGTTTAAAAATGATTAAAACCGTCAATCCTTGACCCCTTTCTCTCAATAAATCGAGGGAAGAGGGGAGAACTTTAAATGATGAATCAATGATCTGTCAACCGGTCTGGAGAGCAGCCGGATCGATCAGATTACTTGACCCCCGGCGGATTGACTGTTATTAATATTTATTGTTATGCTGTTTACGGCGACGCCGGGTGCATTTGTACCTGTACCGCGCGTGCGAGGTCACCCCGGCAACAGATATCCTGAAGATCTTAGGGTCACGGTATGAAATAATTCAACAAGATTGCGCAGGATTTGGGTTCGTCTACAAGGCACATCCAGCGGCGCATATCGAGATACGTGTCGGTGGATGTAACGCAGTAGACGGACCAAAAGACAAGCAAGATGTGGAATTATTTTTTGCTGGGGCCCTTAGGGCTCGCAAAAAAAATAAGTCAGCGATTCCGGGCGTTGAGGCGCCCGGCTAACAAGGCGTAAAATCGCAGGAATATCTGGATATTCCGAGATGTTGCACCGGCAGCCGGACGGGATGCATCGGTATCCAAAATGGTCAGTCATTTTTGAGCGAGGCCTTAGTCGGCGCCGGCTGTCTGAATGATCGTTTGACATCACGTGAAACCGGCAGGAACAGTCGTTTGACCGCCGGATGAACCGCCGCTCGAAGGCGGTGTAACGCAAGAGTCGGTTAATGGAAGACAACTCTAAAGGGACCTCCGATCCTAATTCCGGCAACCGCTTTTCCATGTCGGATGCAACGGCTGAAGCAGGAAATAGGCCGCGAGTCGATCCATCGCCCCCCACCGAGCTGCCGCAGCGTTATGTGGTCAAGGATATCGGGGGCAAGAAAAAGTTGACCTGCCTCGAGGCCCCCAATCTAACCGTCCTGATTCAGGCCGGCTTTACGGTGTCGGCCGCCACCGCGCGCAAGGCGCCCCCGGGGACCATCTACCTTGACGGTGTCGCCCTGAGCGAGCCGTTCCTGGATCATGAAAAAAAAATCTACAATCTCGACCATCACGAGGGGTGTGTACGGACATTCACCCTCGCAACCTGCGAACAGGCCCTGGTCATGATCCTGAAAGGGCTGGATCTGCGCGACCGGGAATGGCAGATCTACGCCAACGAGCCTGACCTGGACACGATACTGGCGATATGGCTGATTATAAACCACCAGCGCATCAGTCGCAAAGAACCGATGCATTTGCGATTTCTGTATGCACTGGTCCGTCTCGAAGGCGTCATCGATGCCCTGGGATTAGAGTTGAAGGAATTCAGCGCCCTACCGCCCGAACATCTCCGCAGAACCCAACGTGTGATTGATTTCCTGCGCAAAGATGAAATCCAGCTTAAAAAAGAAGGACTGTGGGAAGAAGTCGATTTCCTGGAGTATACCGCATCGATCCTACACAAAATTGACCGTATTATCTACAAATCGAGCGAGTTTACCGACTTCAAGGGTATCAAGGAACTGGCGCGGATCGACCTCACCGGCGACCGACTCGTGGTGGTGGTGGAATCGGACACCGGTATTTACGAACTCGAGCCGCACCTCAACAACCTTTATGGCACTCGGCTTGGACTGGTCCTGCTGCAGAGGAGTCCCGGCACATATACCCTGCGCCGAATGGATTTGTTCATGCCGGGCGACCTCGAACCGGTTTACGAACGATTGAATTTCATCGATCCGGTCGTCAAGTGCCGCTCCCAAAACAACCGTTGGGGAGGGTCGTCCGACATCGGCGGTTCGCCGCGGGCAACCGGCACGAATCTCACTCCCGGGGAAATTGCCCAAGCCTGCCGCGACGCACTGCAAAAGCCGAGTATACGGCTGCAGGCCGCCGGATTGTTGAAGGCCGCTCTGCTCATGACGGCCATCCTGGCACCCGCTGAAGTATTGCGCCTGTTCTGGCATCCGGACGCCTGGTTCACAAAAATCCTGTTCGGCCTGACCCTTTACCCCGCCTTCGACGCCGCGCTCCTGGTGATCGCTCTGACCGCCGTGTTTCTGGCGATCCTGTCCTATCGAAAATCATGGCAGTACGGGTTGAGCCTCCCTCTGGGAACGTCCTGGTGGTTGATACTCCCAGGCGCCGTCCTTTTCGGTTTCCTGGGCGGTATATGGCAGCCCGATATCTCGACCTGGGACGTGCATCTCTATAAAAAAATACTGTTTTTGATCATCACTCTGCCGCTGGCCTTGGAACTGCTGTTTCGCAGTCTGGTTCATGGACTGTTGGCCCGCTCGGCCCGCATCCAGCATTGCAGCAGCCATTGGTTTTTGTCATGGCCGACCGTCGGGTCCGCCTTTCTGTATGCCGTTTACATCAGTTACCGGCTGCTGCTCTCATCCAGTTCCCTGGCGGAAGTGTTCACCGCCTGGACCTCTGCAAACATCTTCAGTGCATTCGCATTCGGTATCGCAGCCGGTATGGTCAGGGAACGCTCTCAGAGCTTTCTTCCCGCCTTTTTATTTCACCTGATTACCGCAGCAGCAGTGGCGGCCGCCAGCGGCGTCCTGCATTAGTTTCCGCCCAGAAATGGCCCTTTTCCGC
>JBATHN010000904.1:0-4417 GCA_049666885.1 Desulfobacterales bacterium | reverse complement strand
GCGAAACACTGAATTTAAAGAGCATCATATTTGGCGGCCGAATTCCCGGATATGGGGAATATTCCGACACCATCTCGCCTTCTGCCTATATTCAAAAGGTTAAGGCTACTGAGATCTACGATCCGGTGCTGTCGTTTCAGCTTGCCAATGATTTTCACATCAAGAAAATATTAAAGAATTATATACCTGAAGACACCCGCTCCAATTCGTATGGCGTATTGATGGAGTGGAACAATGTCTATTACGAAAAACGGAAAAAACTATTCGGTGGTCGAAAAGCCTATCCACGCATAGGTGTTGTGCAATGGCAGATGCGTCCTTTCAATGACGTTGGCGAATTCCTTCATCAGGTCGAGTTTTTTGTCGATGCCGTGGCTGGTTATAAATCAGATCTTGTCTTGTTCCCCGAGCTGCTCAATGCGCCGCTTTTGAAAAATTTTAATCAAGAAAATCCGGCAGAAGCCATGCGATCTCTTTCAGAATATTCGGATGAAATTCGCACGGCCTTTGTGAGCATGGCCCTTTCCTACAATATCAATATTATTGCCGGCAGTATTCCGCTGTTGCAAGACGATTCTTTGTACAATGTATCCTTCTTGTGTCGAAGGGACGGCACCTGGGATGCGCAGTACAAGATACACATCACCCCAGACGAGGCCCAATACTGGGGGTTGAAGGGCGGCAATGAAAATCGAATTTTTGATACCGATATCGGAAAAATCGGCATTCTCATCTGCTACGACGTTGAGTTTCCAGAACTGGCTCGAAACCTGGTCGATAAAGGCATGACCATTCTCTTTGTTCCCTACTTGACCGATACAAAAAATGCCTATCTCAGGATCAGGCGATGCGCCCAGGCCCGAGCCATTGAAAATGAATGTTACGTGGCGATTTCAGGGAGCGTTGGAAATTTGCCGAAAGTTGAAAACATGGATATTCAGTATTCGCAGTCGGCGGTATTCACACCGTCGGATTTCGCTTTCCCGCACGATGCAATCGCCTCAGAGGCCACACCTAACACGGAAATGACACTGATGGTGGATTTAGATCTCGATTTATTAAAAGAATTGCGGCAGCAGGGGAGCGTTCAAAATATCCGAAGCCGGCGGAAAGACTTATATGAAGTTGTTTGGAAACCGGCTATGGATGAAAAGAAAAAATAAAATTAACAATCAATCGACGGGAATCAGGTCGTCAAGATGGAAAAATCAGATCTTTTTAGAATGGAAGCCTTGAAAAATATTTGCAACCGGCTTGTGATGAAGCACCCTGATGCCATCGGCATGGCCATGATCGAGTTGGACTGCGGTTGCGTCAATATTTGCGGCGTCTCTATTCGGGGTGAACCGGTGGGTTCGATCAATACAATCGTAACGAGTTCGGAAACCGGGGATGCGAAGAGCCCCATTTGCGGCCGGTGTTTGGCGTCAAAAGGGAGGATTTCCGGCAGGGTCGTCAATCAGAGAATGATATGGCCGGGCGACGTGAATGAACAACCAGATAAAGATCTCAGGCTCTTTATCGGACGGAAAGTCTTTGGTGGGGATTATCTCGAATAGCCGCAATTGATCTGTCTGATCCCATCAGGTAGATAAATTACCAGCTGATGCAACCCATTCGCAAAATAATTCACATCGATATGGACGCCTTCTATGCCTCCGTCGAGCAACGGGACAGACCCGAACTGAAGGGAAAACCGGTGATTGTGGGAGGCGATCCGCAGTCGAGAGGGGTGGTCGCAGCCTGTTCATATGAAGCCCGTAAGTTCGGGATCCACTCGGCCATGGCCTCTTCAACGGCTCACAGGCTCTGTCCCGGGGCGGTGTTCATGCGGCCGCGGTTCGACGTCTACAAATTCGTATCGTCGCAAATAAGGGACATTTTCTGTGAATATACCGATCTCGTGGAGCCGCTGTCTCTGGACGAGGCGTTTCTCGATGTCACCCAAAACCGCAAAGGGATGAATTCGGCCACTCTTATCGCCAGGGAGATCAAGAAGAAGATTTACGAACGAACCGGCAAGCTCACGGCCTCGGCCGGTGTTTCCTTCAACAAGTTTCTCGCCAAGGTGGCCTCGGATGTCAACAAGCCAGACGGCATTACGGTCATTCCGCCGGGGGCCGCCGACGAATTTATCGAGCAGTTGCCGATAAGAAAATTTTTTGGGGTCGGCAGGGTCACCGAGGAAAAGATGCACGGTCTCGGGATCAAAACCGGCGCCGATCTCAGAAAATTTGAAAAGACGCATTTAATTCAGCTGTTCGGGAAGACAGGCGGATATTATTACGACATCGCCCACGGATTGGATGACAGGCCTGTCGACCCCAACCGAATCAGAAAATCGATCGGCAAGGAAACAACCCTGCCGGAGGACATCGACGACATCGATCAGATGGTCGAGATACTGGAAAACCTGTCTTTTAAGGTGGAAAATTCACTGATCAGGAGTGAAGCCAGGGGTCGGACGGTTACACTGAAAGTAAAGTATTTCGATTTCAAGAGCATCACCAGGAGCATAACGGTCGAGGAGCCCGTGGAAAGCGCCGCGACCATCATGAAATATATCAACCCGCTGCTGAGCAAAACCGCTGCCGGCGAAAAGAAAGTCAGACTTCTGGGGATTACGATATCAAATTTTGATGACCAGGATGCCTGCTGTGACCGATGCGGGCAACTGCTTTTACCCTTCCGGTTTCGGCACGAATCCTTACTGCGTAACGAGCCCTACCTCTGGTAACGCCGCGTTTTTGTATTGTTGGCGCTCTTTCAATTATCACCCGGTGACTGTTTCCAATTGTCGCATTCAGACAGGTCCGGCTTGCCCTTCACGGCTTTTACCAGCATCTGTACAACCGAGGGCCTGTCTTTGATGATAAGGGTGTTGGTGGGAGAGTAAGCGGTGATGGTGCCGTTGGGTGAGAGGAGGGGAGACAGCACGGTGACCAGTTGCTCTGCGTCCGCATGCGCCAAAGGTAGCAGACAGACAATCATCCGGTTGTCTTGAGCCGCCGCAGATTGACCTTCTGCAGTGCCGAACAAGGCCAACAGAAAAAGCAAGATTGCCAATCGGAAAAATGATGTCAAGCAGAATCCTATTCAAGCCGACCATGAGGCCGGTAGTTTGCCGCCTGGATTGATCTTATTGTTTTTTTCAACATCAGCTGCAGATCGGTTTTTTCGAACGAAATCCCGCACATAATGAGGCAGAATCCCATTGATTAGATACCGTTTAAAGTCATCTTCGATTTGCAAAATGGAAACATGCCATTTCTCGGCGGCCAGTAAAAACAGGTCATATTCGCTGCAGTTCATGCCCGTCGCCATAGACGCCAAATATTCTTCATCGCTGATGTGACGGGTCCTTCTCTCGTTCGCCTCGATGTATTTCCCGCCCAACACATAAACGATGGCTAACAGCGAAAATGCGACGGTTTCGGGTTTGAATAAGAGATCTGCGATCATTACGAGCCCTCAATTTTGTTGAATAAGACAACAATATTGTTTCGTAATGACACGTTAAGCACGATGTGGAGGCAATCAATGATTGATGACATTTTTCATCGTAAATACGATTATTAGAGACCAGTTATGGCACTTTAGTACGAAAATAGAATCAGACCCGCTAATACAAATTTGAAACTTGAAACTCGAAACTCAGAACCCGGAACCAGTGGTGGCTTAAGGGCCATGTGCGTTTTACCGGGAACCGTTAATCCCGGGCGGGAAACCGCTCAACCAAGGATAAACTTTATTTTACTTAATACTAAAAATTCTTTCACTCGTATCGGCAGATATTGCATTTTTGTCATCCGTTCCTATCGTTTAACTCATAACCAATTTGGTTTAATAGAAACTTTATCATAATCTATCCATGGAGGAGACAAATGAAATCCATATTAACTTTTGTTTTGGTACTAATGATAGTATCCACGGCTGCTGCCGCAGGTAAATCAGTTGTCTACGAGGTGAATGGTGCCTCTTATGAGGGATATTATACCGGTGCTTCCGGCAAAGCCCCCCTGATTCTTTTGGTCCATGACTGGGACGGGCTGACGGACTACGAAGTCAAACGGGCCGACATGCTGGCGGAGATGGGATATACGGTGTTTGCCGTCGACCTGTTCGGAGCCGGCGTCAGGCCGACCAAGATGGAAGACAAGCGCCAGCATACCGGTGAATTGTATAAAGACCGTGAAAAAATGCGCGCGCTCTTAAATGCGGCACTGAAAACAGCCCAATCCCAGGGGGCCGATATCGGCAATGCCGTGGCCATGGGATACTGCTTCGGCGGAGCCGCCGTGCTGGAGTTTGCCAGGTCGGGGGCCGACATGAAAGGCTTTGTCACGTTTCATGGCGGATTGAAAACACCCGAGGGGCAGGACTACTCCAAAGCCAAGGGCAAATTCTTGATCCTGCA
>JBATHN010000903.1:0-2932 GCA_049666885.1 Desulfobacterales bacterium | reverse complement strand
CACAGGGTTGCAAACTCCGATGCGCTTCAAACCACCTAATTTTAGGCGTTTACAGGGTGCCGCAGATGTAAGGCGTCGGGCGCGCAGACGTACTTTTGTACTTCAAGCGCCCGAAAACAAAGCAGATGCGGTGCCCTGTGAACGCTTACAATTAGGTGGTTTAAAGCGCATCGGAGTTTGCACACCTGTGGATGGTTACAACGGTGGCGTTTACATACGACACGGTGAAGAGGTTTTCGTGTTTTTCGCTATTACGGAAAGGAGAAAGGCTTTAGAGTTGTTTATGCCGCTAAGAGGTCATTTAATTTCAACAGTAAAAGTCAGTTCCGGTTTTGAGGCGTCACATTGACGGTGGTCATCATACCCGCTTCCGCGTGAGATTGTATGTGGCAATGCGACATCCAGATACCCGGTTCGGTCGGCACAAGTCCGATGACGACGGATTCCCGGGCACCCAGAAGGACTGTATCTCTCGTAAACGGCTCTACTTCAGATTTTCCGTTGCGCGCCAACACCCTGAAAAATGTTCCATGAATATGCATCGGATGCAGGCGCGAACTGTTATTTTTAAAAACGATTTTTCGTGGCTGTCCTAGCCGGATATCGGTAGTGTCGCTGTTGGGCCACAGCAGACGATTCATTGCCCACCCAATGCCGTATTGCCCTCCCCGGATGGCATCGAGTTCCCACGTTTTGAATGGCGCGACGCTTGCAAAGACTTCTGCCGGCAAAAAATCTTCAGCTGTCGGTGGATCGAATACCGGTGTTTGGACAGATGGAACCTCTTCTACCTTGATTGAGGCCAACGGGAATCTGTTTCGCGTGAATCCATCTTCAACACTGTAAGTCTGTCCGTGTGCTTCGGTCGGTATGACAATATCTAAATCGATTCGATTGCCCGGAGCGAGATCGAAGCCCTCGTATCTGAAAATTTGTGAAACTGGTTTTCCGTCCACCGCAATCACCTTAGCATCAATCCCGTTAAAGACAGGCATAAGCACCCGTGCGGTTGCACCATTTATGAGTCGGATGCGGATACGTTCCCCCGGAGATACCGAAAATGCGGGTTGAAAATTGCCGTTAATGGTGACGACATTGCCCCATCGACCGTCGTGCATCAGATCGTGTCCGGTGTTGAAGCGGGGATAGATACTACCGGTTTTTTCAAGGAACCAATCATCGATGAGCCAGACAATGTCCTGAGACCAGGGGAGTTTTTCATCCGACTCCACGATCAGCGCACCCTTAAGACCGCGCCCCAACTGCTCGCTGCCATTGAGGTGGGGGTGGTACCAGTATGTTCCGGCATTTTGAAGCTTCAGTCGATAGTTAAAACTTTCTCCTGGTTTTACCGGGTCCTGGGTAACACCCGGAACTCCGTCCATGGCGTTGTCGACAATCAAACCATGCCAATGGATGCTGGAGGGTTCGTCCAGGTTGTTGATGAACTCAACCTCGATGATCTGCCCTTCCTGGCCTCGAATGGTGGGGCCCGGTATCGACCCATTGTATGCCCAGACCGGGGTTGGTGCGTCGAAAAACGGGAACTGGTGTGATGATTTATTTGCCGTTAAGTTTAACTTTTGCCCGCCAACTGCTGACATTGGCGTTGAAAAACCGATTATTATCAGCAACAAGATCATTTTTGCGATTGTTTTCATATCGTTTTTCACCTAATTTTTTGTTTCCTTGATGGTAATCACCATTGTGAAAATGACAATTATCTATTTTTACAGTTAACACGACCACTTGAGTAAACCAAACACGACATCGAGCAGGGAATCCGAACTGTCATAATCTAATGGTCGGAATACCGAAAAGGGGATAATTGCGATCCACATGACCGATGCCCAGCCCGAGGGTGTCGTTACTGCAGAACATTTGGGGCGCATCGAAAAAATCGCCGTAACCATACGGGGCCACATCGTAGTCGGCAAATGTCATGAACATGATCTGGCGGGAATTCATCATTGAGGCGAAGTGCGAATGGGTGATGGACAGTAGCTGGAACCCTTCCGGGCCGCAGCCGGTATCTTGTGGGCCTATCCGTTTTCGGAACTCTTTAACCGTTAGATGCTGAAACCGCTCCCCATGTCTGAATTTGGAGAAATAAAAACCTTTGGGTCTCAGTGTTGCGGCCGGTCGAAGACGAGAATGCTCACTATGGTCGAAATCGATATATTCGCATTGCCAGGTTTTCGGCTTTCTCCGCTTGACAGCAAAATCCCACGCCAGTTTGCCGGACAATACGGCATTGGCGTTTCCCAGCCCGTCATCGCCGAACCCGTAACAGAGAATCACACCTGCAAATCCGTCGCGAATGTCAGCGTCAGTCAGACGCGGCGGCGCTGAAATCGTTTCAAAATCCTTTTCAGAAATTCCCCACCGCATTTTGCGGTTGGCTTTTCGCCATGCAGCGATCTGCTCTAAAATGGGACACAGGATATCGCGTGTAGTGTTTGACTTTCTCCGGAATAGCGCAGTGAGCATGATCGAAAATCTCAACAAAATATTGGTTCGGCCATCTCGGCTCGGTTTGTCAAGTCGCTCGTAATCGTCTTATGGATTCTTCGGACCGCCATTACGATTTCTTCTCAAATATCAGGTTTTCGGGTCATCCGGGTTTTGATTGAAGGAATGAATTCCATTGTGCATAAAGATGTGCATTAGCGGGCACAGAGGGATCAAGAGAAAAAATCCCCAACTGCCCAACACCCTGGTCCATGAAATATACAACAAAAGAATCAAAGAAATCGCAAAGCCGAGAATCATGAAAAGAGAGCGCCTTTGCCTCATACTTTTAATCGAAAATACGTAACCGTTCACAGGATTGCAAAGTCCAATGCGCTTCAAGTCACCTAACTGTAAGCGTTTACAGGGTGCCGCAGATGCAAGGCGTCGGGCGCGCAGACGTACTTTTGTACTTCAAGTG
>JBATHN010000902.1:0-2465 GCA_049666885.1 Desulfobacterales bacterium | reverse complement strand
CAATGCCCGCAACGGATGCACAGTTCATCTGCATCCGAGATAGGTGTGGGATATGACCCGTCTTTGATCTCTATAATGCCAGCTGGACAAATGGCAGAGCAGATTCCGTCTTGATTGCACGTTTCTTTATTGATGGAAATCAGTTCCACAAGACGCTCCTTTCAGATTCAGAAAGTATCATTACATGTCCGAGACTCGTGTTATTCAGGCCCCTTTTGCTTCATTCGATGGTTCTTGGTTCTGGCATTTTATTTCAACCAGTCACCAGTTCCTTGCCCAGCTCTTCCGCCTGGATCATGAGCCTCTTATTGATATTCCGTGTCAGTGCGTCTTTCGCCATTCTCTCGGACTGACATACTTATCCCCAAGGGACTTACGGGACATTCTATATTTACATGCGTTACTATCGATCAAGGCAAATTTTAGTTCTCGCGCAATGCCCCTGCACTGCCGGGCTGAATGACTGACGACCGATTGGTTGATCCTGAGGCGCCGAGCGATGTCAACGGCTTGTGTAAACCCAACTCATTGTGCGCAAAATGACACAGCAAGCACTGTGTCAGAACGCTCAGGGGTATTTTGTCCGTGCACACGATGGCTTCTCTGCATCAAAAATAAGGCGTTTCCCCACACGCGCAACGACACTGTTAAAATCCATGGGTTAGTCTCATCGGAACATTTAAAGTCCAGTGGGGGGAATTATCCGTCAGGGCGCCACCTTCCCATTTAATTGTTATTGACAGGATAGGGTGAGGTAGGGTTTTATAAAGACCACATTGTGGTATATGAATACCTGCTTTTGATAAAATTCATATAATATTGAATGGTTGCAAACGCCAATCAACCATTGAGTCTTAAGCCCGCCCAAAAAGATTAGTGAGACAATGCACGTAAGATGGGAGCGCCTCAAAACGATTACAGAGGGGGGTAGGACGCAGCATCAATTAGACGCCCTGCTCGTTGAAGACTGTATTTCGGAGGAGGACGAAAATCCCAAAGTGTTGGCCAGACTGGGGTCCATACAGGAAAGGTTTCTGCGCATACGGATCAGTAAGACCAGGGCTTTTCATCAGGGACTATTCTGGGCCAAAGTAGGTCGAAAACTTGAAAAACTGGGCTTGGAAGAAAAGGTCCATCAAGCTTTAGAGTTTCGAATATCAGAAAGAGTCCCCCGGCCCCGAGACGATTGGGCGCTGTGGGGTGTGACGTGCATACCGCACATCGACTGCTAATATTCAAGGATATGTCATGGCAAAAATTATTGGTGTTTATGTTAGTTCTGACCGCAATCTGGACCAATTGATTAAATTATGCCAATCCGCAAAGAAAAAGGGAGTAACAGTAAAATTATTTTTTACGCATCTCGGAACACGGCTTTGCACGGATCCACGCCTCACTGAACTCGATGGGCTGGCTGACATCGCGCTGTGTAAAGTGGGTTTCGAAGACAACAGGCTGTCTCCCTCGGATGCCAAGGTAGACCAAAAAGGATTTGCCAGCCAATCGTGGCATGCGGAAATGATTTACGATTGCGACCGTTATATCACCTTCTAAAAGGGTGTCAATCAACGTCTCGAGTAGAGGTGAAACAAGACAATATTGGGGCGCCAATGCGGAGTTTACGTAAAGAAAGATGGCGTTTTGAAACGAATTTTGGTCACTATCGCAATATGCAGAGGAAATCCGATAGACTTTTAAATGATTCTTGAATGAGGCTTAAAAGAGATGGAAAACATAAAGCACTGTGCGGTGATTGTTCGTCGTCGGGAAGATGTATGGGAGGGTACGCGAACGGCACTTGGTTTGGCTGCCCACAATTATTGGGCCTACCTTTTTGTCATTGACGTCGCCATTGAGGTAAATGAGAAGCTGGAAGAAAATTTTGAATGGCTAGAGGAAATGGAGTGCCCGTTTATTTCTAATGTGGAAGAAAACAGCCAACACGGTTTTCAAATCTTACCCACTGAGAGACTTGCACGAGAACTCAAAAAAATGGACCTGGTCATTCCCTTCGGCAACCGCGATTAAGACCCGCCTGAAAAGGAAAAGCGCAATGCCAAAACGAAGAAAGATGTTGCATATTCTCAAATCGCCACCGGATGATCTGCAGCGAACTCTCATGTACACCCTATCGCTGGGTTATAGCTGCCTTCAATTTCCCTTGTTTGAATTTGATGAAGAACCACCTGATTATGACGAACTTGTAGATCTAATCTTTGAGTTCGACGAGGTGATAACATGGTGGTGATAGGGCGACACCGTGTGTAACATTGCAGAAACACTTCTTTGGATAAAGGATAAATTACCGAATGTAATTGTACGCAATCTTTTAGCGTAGGGACAACCCTACCAAAAGATGTCCGCGCCGGCGCTGGACCCGCTGAAAGCGGGATTGAAACGCACCGCATATCCGGTCAGAAGCCGGCGCATGATCGATGCGATCGAAACGCTGCCCGTGCGCAGAA
>JBATHN010000901.1:0-2144 GCA_049666885.1 Desulfobacterales bacterium | reverse complement strand
AGCAGGATCATCATGATCCCCAGCCAGAAGTGCGGCATGGACAGGCCGAAGAGCGCCCCCAGCATGGCGCCCATGTCGAGCAGCGAACCGCGCCGCACCGCCGAGACGATACCGACGGGCACCGCCACCACCAGGGCGATGAGCATGGCGGCCACCGCCAGCTCGAGGCTGGCCGGCAGCCGCTCGAGGATCAGCTCCATGGCCGGGACCTTGTAGTAGAGCGAATTGCCGAACTTGCCCTGGAGCGCTTGCCAGGCGAAGCGCAGGTACTGCACGTGGAGCGGGTCGTTGAACCCCATTTGCTCCCGCAGGGCCTCGATCTCGGCATGCGAGGCGTCCCCCGGCAGCATGAGCATCACGGGGTCGCCGGAGAGGTGGATGAAGAAAAAGCTGATCACCGAAATTCCGACGACCACGAAAACCGTGTGCCAGAGTCGTTTGAAGAGATAAGGCAGCATGGTTCCTCTGAAGGGTCGCCGCCGCGCGGGCGGCGGCCCGGATCCTTATTTTTTAGGTTTGGCGTAACGCATGTTCAGGAAGCCGTCGCGGCGGCCTTCGTAGTCCACGTTCTTGGCCACGCCGAAAACCTCGGGCACCACGTAGAGATAGGCCCAGGGGCAATCCTGGTAGAGCATTACGTCGATCTGGGCGTAGACCTTGGCCCGCTCGGTGCGGTCCATGATCGTGCGTCCTTTGTCGAGCAGCTCGTCCACGGCCGGGTTCTTGTAGTAATAGTCGCGGCTCGTGGAATTGAAAAGCGAGTACATGTAGCGGTCCGGCTCGGGGGCGTCGTCCCACCAGTAGATGTAAAGCTGGTGTTGCTTGCCCTTATACCGCTCCCACATCACGGCCCGCTCGAACGGCTCCAGGGTGACCCGGAACCCGGCCTTGGTCATGTTGGCGGCGATGGCCTCGGCCTGCTCCTGGATCTGGGACATGTACGTCGGGTAGGCCAGGCGCACGTCGATGCCGTCGGCGTGACCGGCCTCTTTGAGCAGGGCCTTGGCCTTGGCCGGGTCATAGGGGTAAGGCTTCAGTTTGGGGCTGTGGCCGAAGGTGCGCGGGCTGATGGGCCCGGCGCAGATGATCGCCTTGCCGTCGAAGAGCGCCTTGCTGATCAGTTCCTTGTCGATGGCGTAGTTGAGCGCCTGGCGCACCCGCACATCGTCGAAGGGCGCTTCGTAGGTGTTGATACCCAGGTAGGGCATGACCCCCATCTGGGGCGTCAGGTAGGCCTTGCCCGATTCCTCGATCTTCTTGCGCTGGTGCACGGGCACGCCGCTGATTACGTCGGCTTCGCCGGTCTCCAGGGCGGCGATGCGGGAGGCTTCCTCGGGGTTGGCCTTGAAGATCACCGTCTTGTAGGCCGGTTTGGGACCGTAGTACTTGTCGAAGGCTTCCAGCACGATCTCATCGCCCCGGGCCCACTTCTTCAGCCGGTAGGGGCCGCTGCCGACCGGGTCGGTGTTGTACTTCTCGTCGCCCACCTCCTGGATGTACTTGGGCGGTACGATCGGCAGGTAGTACCCCAGCATGTAGAGACCGGGTGCATACGGTTGTTCGGTTTTGATGGTGAAGGTGTAATCGTCGATGACGGTCAGCTCGGTGAAGGCCGACAGCTTGCCCTTGTTGGGGCTTTTGAGCTCCTCTTTGTTGATCCGGTCGTAGGAAAATTTCACCGCGGCGGCGTTCACCGGTTCGCCGTTGTGAAAAACGGCATCCTTGCGCAGGGTGATCTTCCAGGTCAGATCGTCGACTTTTTCCCACTTTTCCGCCAGGGCCGGCAGAACGGTGGCGTCCTCCTGGGGATGGAACAGGGTGTCGTGGATGTTGTAACACACGCTCATGGTGGTCTGAATGGAACTTTGCATCAGGTCGAGACCGACGGGTTCGGCCTCCTGCACCACCACCAGGGTGCCGGCGTCCCGTGCCGCGGCCGGGGCGGCCAACAGGGCGAGGCAGACGAGTAGAAGCAGGCTGAAAATGGACCATCGTTTCATGTTGAACCTCCTTTTTATTGGGTTGTGAGTGTGACCGTTCTCAGTCAAATACCACCCCTAAAAGGGGACGTTTTGATATTCATTTTCACTGCAGAGACGCTGAGCACGCTGAGGACTTTTTTAATTTTTTGCTTTCCGCTGAGA
>JBATHN010000900.1:0-2229 GCA_049666885.1 Desulfobacterales bacterium | reverse complement strand
ATAATCGTTCAAAACCTTATCCCAAACCTTCCTATACCTTCTCTGCCGGTCGTTCTTAAACAACCCCACCATTCACAACCTCTATAGTTCACCCCCGAATTACTCACTCTCATGCACGTCCTCAATTGCCTGACTATGCGTTACAAGTAACTGATATGATATGTAGATTTTTATGATTTTGCTTGACAACCGTCTGGAATTGTACTTGATCAGTAATCAGGTTTGACAATAGGTGCGAACATTAAAGAGGAATGGGGGCGGATATAAAAAGGATCATTCGTTTTTTGAAGGTGGCAATTTTAGCATTATTTGGAGCAAGCACCATCTTATTGGTTGGTGCGGTTCATTTTTCTGCTACCGGTATTATTCAATCGCCAGATTTTCTCGAACCGGCTTATCAAGGCGATGGATATCCAAAGGAATTAAATCCGAAAAGCGATAACCTTAGACCGCCTGGTAACAGATTTCGTGATGTAAATTATCCCGAGGTGATTCAGCTTTGATGGTCCTCTTAAATTTCACTTATAATATTTTATGTGCCGACACTCTTTGATTTTCGTTTTTGAGTACGATTTTTAGACAGCCAGTAATCGCCGGTAAATTCCGCATATCGCGATCTGAATTTTGCATGTAATTTTTCATAATGAGAGCTAATTTCACTGTAAATTAAATTTGGAATCCGCAGACTACAAAACCGGCGATAATGTTCTGGTTATCTTCATCCGTGCTTCTCAAGCAGTGCGGCTGCCAGATGATCGGCGAATCTGTATGCAAACCCTGTGGGCCTGCCCTTCTGTCCATTTTTCGGTTTTCGCAGTCGAGGTGACAGCTCAATGTGATAGGCGATCCACCTTTCGTCGGTAATAGTCAGCGTCTTGGTGGCCCTGAAATAGAGATCGATAAAACGGCCGCAGACAGAGATGTCCGCAAAATCCGTATCCTCTGACAGGATGTGATTGATCACGACGGCCAGATCCTCGGAATATCCTGTATGCTCAATTGAACCGCACGAGATCTCAACGTCGTATTTGGATCTAACTTTTCCATGTCCGTGGATTTCGATCAGAACGCTGGGACTCCATGCCGTAATCTGCATCGCATAGTCGCTTCTCAGGTGTTTGTTCGGGTCGATGGTGAAATTGCAGGCGATGACGCTGCAGCAGTTGAGCTTTTCCGCAAGATACCGGCCAATGAAACCGGTATTTTCATCCGAATCACTGTGCTCCGGGCAGGGCAAATTGGGAACTCCGGCCGGAGCATGATGAGGCACACCGACAACAATGTCATATCGTGCGCGATTCTCTATAATCAGGAGTGACTGTTCAGTCGATTCGAGCATCGAATTAGCATCCATTTGGTCTCCGCGTTTCAGTCAGCATCTGTAATTCGATTTATTATTATTCCAAATCACTGTATGAAGATCAACCCAGGTGACAACACCGATTACCGGTCTCATTCGAAATTCTCAGAACAGTCAGAAGCGAGGTTAAAATCCGCAGATCAAACCAAAGCTGAATATGATTTTTGATGATGGGCGCTTTTGTTTTATTGAAAAAATTATAGCCCCCGCACTATCCTTTCCTTCTATAACCAATTAATTTCTTGACAGAATTTCATTTACCGGTCTATCCTTCCCACAATCTCCATTCTACATTTCCCAAGCAGACCAATCCGCCACAGGAGCTTCGAACGAATGAACAAAGCCGACCTCACCCAAGCGCTGAAAGATTCAAATAACCTGTCCAAATTGGAAGCTGAAAAAATCGTAACCCTATTTTTCGATAATATGGCCGAGGCGCTGGCGCAAGGGGAGCGGGTTGAAATCAGGGGTCTTTGTTCATTTTTCGTGAAAAAATACGGTGGGTATACCGGTCGAAACCCCAAAACCGGTGAGCTCGTAAAGATTGCGCCGAAAAAATTGCCTTTTTTCAAAATGGGCAAGGAGGTGAAAGATCGGGTGGACCGGTGAAGGATTAAATTAGTATCTGCAAATGTAATGGGATGGGGATTATCTCAATGTATCTGTAATCCGGGTTTTCAGCTTTAGCATTGTGTCCCAAATTTGATGGTAGGTTAAAATTTGTCATTTTTTTATCCCAAATTGGGGTATTTAACAAGACGTCTATATAACATTCTCAGATGGGACAAAAGCGAGAAGTATATTGAATATCAATGTTATCGCTTGCAAAAGGAAAAGACAAATGAAAGCAGTGATGCGATGGGTAGTCT
>JBATHN010000899.1:0-2670 GCA_049666885.1 Desulfobacterales bacterium | reverse complement strand
TCCCGTAGCAGTTCATAGTAAGAGCGCCTCAACCGGTCGGCCTTACTCAATTCCTCCCTGACACGCCAGAACGTCAACTTATCTCCTATCTTCCACCGACGGTTTGCAGCCGAGAAGCAACGAGCAGCTGCTCGTTTATCAAAAGTACTTATTATTATAACATATTATATTATCGGCCCAAAGAACTTTTTCTTTAGCTGCTCGTCACGCCGGCTGCGTTATGGCGCTTTGTCCGGTTTGTGATTGAATTTTTCAACCCAGCGATAGAGAGTCTCCCGATATCGATAGGCTGGAATGACGAGGATCAGGCAAACGATCACCAGCACGGTCAGCCACAGGTAATTCCGTTCGAAAAGAAGAGCCCCCTGCAGGCTGAGCATCAACGTGCCGGGCATTCGGCCGAGTGTGGAAACGAGCATGAACAGTTTGATCGAGAGGTTGCTCAAACCGAGGAAAAGACAGAGGTAGTCTTTCGGAAAGCCCGGAAAAACGAACAGGAAAAAAACGAGGATTACACCTTGATGTCGCAGGAAAGTATCGAAACGTCTTAGCGTTTCCTCGGGAATGAAACGGCGGATGAAGTGTTCGCCCAGGTAACGCCCGATCAGGAAATTGGCCAAGGAGCCCAGGGTCAGTCCGATGGTTGAAAACAGGAACCCCTTGCCGGCGCCGAAGATGTAACCGCCGATGAAACCGGTGGCCTCACCGGGCACCGGAGCAAAGATAACCTGTAAGAACTGAAAGGCGATAAAGGCCAGCGGTGCAAAGATCCCGAAGGATCTGATCATACCCGCCACTTGTTGCTTGTCCGTAACGAATCGGTAGATCGCCTTCAGGTTATCCCAGAGCGCTTCCCGGTAGACGAATCCCAGGACCAAAAGAATGACGACTGCAGCGGCAGCCAACAGCCAGTAGCGCCGATTAAAACAATCACGGGTTGACTTTCCGTTGTCTGAACTGTCCATATTGGTTCGGAATCGCGGGGAAAAATGCAAGCTAGCCGGATGAAGCCAAAAGATGCCGTGTCGGGATAGACACGCTTTACGGCGCCTTTTCTGCAACCGCTTCCAAAGCGGCAATGGCGGGCAGCGTCTTTCCTTCCAACATTTCAAGGAATGCCCCACCGCCGGTCGAAATAAAGGATATCCGATCCGTCTCACCGGCCATGTGGACGGCTGCGTCGGTATCTCCACCGCCGACGATCGTCAACGCGTGGGCCGCTGCGACACTGGCGGCCATGGACGTGGTTCCACGGCTGAAGGTGTCGATTTCAAACATACCCATGGGACCGTTCCAAACCACCGTGCGGGCATCCTGCAGGGCTTCCCGAAAAAGCAGCGAAGTGGCCGGGCCGATATCGAGCGCCATCCAGTCGGTCGGGATCTCCTGGGCCGGAACAATCTTGGCGGGCGCCTTGGCATCCGGTTCCGGTGCGACAACCAAGTCTACAGGCAGATAGAACCGGACCCCTTTTTCTGTGGCCTTTTTCATGACATCTCCGGCTGCGGCGACCCGATCTTCTTCAATTTTGGACTTGCCGACGGCATACCCCATGTATTTCAAGAAAGTGTTGGCCATAGCCCCGCCCACGATCACCGTATCGACATGCTGCAGCATGTTGTTAAGGGCCGCGAGTTTAGAGGAAACCTTGGCCCCGCCGACCACGGCCGCCAGGGGACGGCGGGGGTCTGCCATCGCTTTTTTGATATAGTCGATTTCTTTTTCCAACAGAAAACCGGCACCCGAAATCGGGGCGAATTGGGTTATGGCAACAACCGATGCATTGGCGCGGTGGGATACCGCAAAGGCATCGTTGATGTAGACATCGCACAAAGCGGCCAGGGACTTGGCAAAAGCATCGTCGTTCTCCTGCTCTTGTGAATGAAACCGCAGATTTTCCAGCAATATCACGTCACCGGGCTGCATTCCAGATATCAGATGAGCAACCGCCTCTCCGACGCAGTCCTGCGCCATTTTGACATCCGCGTCGAGCAGGTCGCCGAGACGCCCGGCAACCGGCGACAGGCTGAATTCCGGCGCCGGTTTGCCCTTCGGACGTCCTAAGTGGCTGGCAAGGATCAGCTTGGCGCCTTTTTCGCGCGCGTAAGCAATGGTGGGCAACGCCGCCCTGACGCGCGAGTCATCGGTAATATGTTGCTGCTTATCCAGAGGAACGTTGAAATCGACCCGAATAAACACCCGTTTGCCGCTGATGTCGATATCTTTAATCGTTTTCATGTTTCTCTCCTTGTCCGTTGGCTATCTTTTTCTGCTGCTGCATCCGTCGATGCAGATTTTTTTTCTTAGACCAGCGCTCCAAAAAGCCGATCGCGCCGGAAGCATAAGCCCGTTCCAGTTTTTCTTCGTGAACTTTAAGGCCTTCGGTTTTCTTCATGGCCGCCCTGAGACACTCGGTCTTGTACAAGCAGGGCATGCACGATTCAGGCGTGTGCCGGAGCCCGTCTGCTCCGAGGGGAAACACCTTGTCCAGTTTCGAGAAACAATAGGGATAATCGATTTTACGATGCTTTGGATCCGTGTTCGACATCTTTATACATCCTTCGTATGTCTCGCACACATGCACAGCAGGGGGTTTCCGAGTGAGGCCTTTCATTGCGGCGGTTCAGGTGTCGAGCTGGTCGAATTCCCGGTTGATGCGGGCAATATGAC
>JBATHN010000898.1:0-2292 GCA_049666885.1 Desulfobacterales bacterium | reverse complement strand
GGTCTACTTCTCTTCTCTATATGGTTGGGGATGTCTGATCAAACGCCGCCTGGGGTTTGCGGTTTGGCCGTTTCCTCTGACCATATCTCTGGGGTTGGTCGTATGGATTTTCTTCGGAGGCGTCCTGAACCTGATGGAAATCGCCGTTTCTCCGATACTGGACAGTTTGGTTATCTTCGGCTTGGGAACCGCAATGTGGGAGTGGCGAAACCTGGCAGTGCGTTTGCGGAATGACGCCACTTTTAAGCGGACGCTGTTTAAGGCTCATTTCGTGCGATATCTACCACTCATCATCTTCATTGCCGTTATTTTTACCGCAGTCGCCTCTACTCTCAGCGTCCCACGGATTTACAACTTTCACGACGATTTTGAAAAATACTTGAATCATCCCATTCGGATGTTGACTACCGGTACCCTGCGGGGCAGTCCGCTCAGTTCCCTGGGCAGTGAAACCCTGGGAGGCCAAGCATTCCTGCATGCGATAGCCCTAAGCCACTGGCCGACAGTGACTGTCAACGCCGTCGATGCCGTGCTGGCTTTTATTTTGTGCCTGCTCATTTTGGCAGGTGTCGCTCTCAGGGTTGGTTTGCCTTGGCGGATGACAACGGCTTCCGTGCTGCTGGCTGTTATCATCAATCCTCAGGTCGTTAATATCTCGGCACTCTTCACCGCAGTTGCAGTGCTGCTGCTATTACTGGGCCTATGGCTGTCTATAAGGGAGCAGGAAGCCGAATTGACCTCGACGCAAGCCTCCGTGCTGGTGGGCTTGATCTATGCCGCCCTCACCGCTTTGAAGAGCATCTATCTCCTGTTTGCCATCGCGCACTTCCTTCTGACGGGTCTCAGCATCCTCATCGCCGACCGGTCTTTGAAAACGACTCTGACCTGGGCGGCCAAAACCGGCTGCTTTTTCTTAGTGTTTATTTCGCCCTGGTTGCTGATCTACGCGGAAAACTGGAATGTTTTGTTGTCGACCCCTGGTCAATTACCGCCGGTTTTCTCCGGTGGCGGACAACCGCCACAGCTGCCGCTTGATCTCGGTCTTTTTTCAACTCAACCACTATTCTACGGATATGGGACGTCAGCGCTGCATTACACAGCAACAGTGTTGATGATTGGTATCTACGGAACATACCTCCTGATTTTAGGCCTGCGAAATCTAAAAAACCGCCCGCAGCAGCACTTGTTGGCTGCAACCGGTTGCTTGGCGCCAACCCTTCTCTATATTTTCAGTCTGGTTTTTATTTCTCCAAGACTGCTCGGTCCCGATCATGGGTTGCGCTACATGTGCCCGGTGGTCATTGCATCACTGCCCGCGGCAGTGATCATGACCGCAGCGGTGCTCAATGATCCACCCATTGTGCGTTTCCAGGGACATCAGCTGGCAGCGGGTCCGTCAATGGTTTTGCTGGTTTTGTCACTAGCGGTGCTCGCTGCATTCTCGGGTTCTTTTGTCAATCGTACCCGTCAGAGTCTTGCTTTTGGAACTCAACTGCCGTCGATCCAACCTACTAATGCCTTCAAGTGCCTGCCATACAATAAATATGCGCTCGGTTCTTCAGCTGCAGCCGTCATCGGAAGGGCTCAGCTGGCTGTTCCAGAGGGAGCCGCTATGGCGGCTTGGACTCCTCTGGCAATGCACCTGGACTACCGCCGTAACCCGATTGTCGACATCGATCCGGCCGGCCTGGCCAACCCGTGGGTTGGATACCCGTTTACCGGCAAACCACAAGAGGGGGTCAAATATCTTATAAGGGAAGGCATTCACTACGTGTTATGGCACTATAAATCCTACCCTGTGCGCTCCGAAGACCAACTGGTTCTCTGGACCAAAAGTCCTTATCCCCGCTCGCGTAAAATCGGCTGGCGCACGCACCGATTCGTGCTGCATTTGCGCAAACTGATAGAGTGCTCCGAGGTGTTGTACGACGACGGCAGCATTGCCGTTATGCGGTTGTATGACATAAAGGAAAACTGAGTGTGGGGTTCACATTTTTTTTAGTTTGGGTAGCGTTAGATCAGGCTTAATCCAATTTTGAACAATTCATTGAAATACATCTGTTAATTGCCGATGATCTGCCTCTGCCTCTAATACCGTTGTCTGGACATTTTAATAAAATTTTGTTAAACTTCAGTATTTTAGAATCATCGGCAGATTTTTTTACGATTGCATCAGGATTCAAGAGATACACCGTCGTGGCCCTTCGGGCCACCACGGTGTATGAAAATGACGCGCCGGAGCCCGGATGAACGGTTGAGAACAGCGGCTGACTGTCTGAGTCGCTTACGGGG
>JBATHN010000897.1:0-2258 GCA_049666885.1 Desulfobacterales bacterium | reverse complement strand
GGCGGCCTTTGCACTCCGGGCGGCGGCTATCCTTTTCAATATTCGCATGGGACCGCCCGGTGAATTCATTCGAATCGGTGGGCGCAAAGGCTGAAAAAAATGGAGTGTTGGGTGGTAAAGAATCGGGTACCGGAGGAATGCATTGCTATCTTACCCAATACTCCAGCACTCCATTCCTCCAGCGGCGTATAACCCAGCACCAAATAACATAAAAGGAGATCAATAATGACAAATCAAAAAGAATTATACGACCTCGTCATCACCGGTGGACGGGTGATGGACCCGGAAACCGGCCTGGATGCCCAACGTAACGTGGGGATCACCAATGGCAAGATCGCTTCCATCAGCGAGCAGGCGCTATCCGGCAAGGAAACCATCGACGCTTCCGGCCACATGGTGGCGCCGGGCTTTATCGATATGCACAACCACAATGCCGGCGTTCCCTTTGGCGAGAAGCTGGCGCTTCGCGACGGGGTGACTTCTCCGATGGAGCTCGAGGCCGGTGTCTATCCGGTTAAAGACTGGTATGCGCGGCTGGAAGGGAAATGCCGAACGAACTACGGTGCCAGTGCAGGCACCCTCCCCATTCGCGAGCACGTGTTCAATCCTGAGTACACAACCCAGTTTGCCGGCGATGCCGTATACGACTTGATGGCGGCGCCCGAGCAGGCACACACCTCAATGAAGTGGTCTACGCAGGTGGCAAATACTGATGAGTTGAAACGGATAGAGGCGTGTCTTGAAGAAGGGCTCCGGCAAGGCGCGATCGGTATCGGTCACACCCCGGGCTATATGGTGGCCGGCGTGACACAGGAGGAGGCCATCATTTGTCAACGGCTGGTGGGGAAATACGGGCAATCGGTTTATATCCACTGCCGCTTTTCCGGTCAGCGGCCGCCGACGAGCGGCATCCTCGGCTTTATGGAGCAGATGGCACCCCAATTGTCCTATGGCGGGGGCATTGTTTTCCAGCATATGACAGCCCAGGCCCTTGCCGATACCCCCCAGGCACTTGAACTTTTTGATGCGGCGCAGGCCAAAGGCATCGCCGCGCTGGCCGAGGTCTATCCCTACGACTTTGGCGGGACCATCGTGGCGGCGGACTACCTGCATCCGGACAACTATGGCCCCAACATGGGGCGAGATTATAAAGATCTAACGGAAACCGCCACCGGAAAGCCCTTGACCAAAGAGCGCTATGAGGAGTTGGTGAAGACCGCACCGGGCACGAACATTATGTTTAAAAACGCGACGGAAGAGACCGTCTGTAGCGCCCTCGCCCATCCCACCAGCGTACTCGGCAGCGATGCCTTTCCGTATGTCATGAAGACAGATGGCAGTGCGGTACTCGACTGGGACATCCCGTTCGACGCTGTCAACGGACATCCGCGCGGCGCAGGTGCTCACGCCAAGCTGCTGCGCTGGGTGCGGGAAAAGAAGGTCGATATTCCGCTGATGCTGGGCGTTTCCAAGATGACCTACATGATTGCGAAATACATGGAAGAAAACGGTGTGCCTCAGATGAATAACAAAGGCCGTATCCAGGTCGGCAAGGATGCGGATATCACGATTTTCGATCCTGAGACCGTTCAGGATAATTCCACCATGCAGGACGGCGGCTTGCCCTCCACCGGTATTCCCTATGTTGTTGTCAACGGTACTGTCGTCGTCAGAGACTCCAAAAATGTAGAAAATGTCTTCCCGGGCAAGCCGATTTTCGGATCGGCCAAACAAGCGTAATGTCGGGCAAATGATACAGGCAGATAGCAATATAAAGCATCAGAAGCAGAAGCCGATTCCCGTCACCCTCATCGGCGGATTCCTCGGCGCCGGAAAGACCTCACTGCTCAATCATGTCCTGAGCGAGAACCACGGCGTGCGGGCCGCTGTGCTGGTCAACGATTTCGGAGCCGTCAACATCGATGCCAAGCTCGTGGTCGGGGTCGAGGGGGAGACGGTGAGTCTCGCCAACGGGTGTATCTGCTGTACGATCCGCGATGATTTGATCGGAGCCTGCCTCGGGCTGTTGAAACGGCCCGAGGCCCCCGAACATCTGCTTATCGAGTTGAGCGGCGTCTCGGACCCGGTACCTGTACTCAACACCTTCATGGAGACGGAGCTGGGGGCGTTGTTCTCCCTGAGTAGTACCCTGGCCGTCGTGGATGCGGAGCAGTTTCCACGCATGGAGAGAGAGATGAGCGATTTGGTTCACGTACAAATCGCGGCCGCCGATATGGTGGTGATCAACAAGGTCGATC
>JBATHN010000896.1:0-1820 GCA_049666885.1 Desulfobacterales bacterium | reverse complement strand
CATGACCGATTCAATCTTAAAGGTCATGTAAAGGGAAATTGCCGAACAAATTGAAATTATAATGGATGTAAGTCATCAATTGAGAATGATGAAGAGTGTTGCAAATTTGAAAAGAAGGGCTATATTTCCAGCTGTTCATAAACAACCAATGTGCAAAGTGTCGGCACCAGTTTAACAGCCACGCTCACTATACCGCCCTGGTAGTATTTTTTTTCACCTATTCGGTTTTGGATAAAAACTCATGTGCTCACAAAACGTACGAAAAGAGGATATAGAGGCCGACATCAGACGCTTAGAACAGCAGATAGAGGATGCCCGGCATCTTCTGAAATACAGGCCTCTGAATAACAAAATGCATGCCGACTGGAACGAGGAAACCCGAAGCTGTTTGATAAAAATTTACGGCCCTGGTTCGCCAAACGTCCGCAGCATTGAGTCGACCGTAGGTGCCACTCCCGTATGGATGGGAATGCCGCCGGAGGTAGCCGAAACATACCAGGCGTCCCGCTTGGAGAGGACCGTGTCGATGTTGAAAAGCTGCATCGTCTCCTTAAAACGGAAGGCCGGCAATTAGGGGCGCGAATAGATATAGGCTTAAAGATAAAGGTCTTGGACTGCGTTATCGGTCGTCGGCGTATTACAATACAGCCTTCTCATTGTAGTCTTGCCCAAACCATTATCCTAAAGCCTATCAGACATCCATTATCGACCCTGAATTTTCTTTTTTTCTTCCCTGCTCTTGATACTGTTCTGACCCCTGATCTTCTTGTACCTGATCTTTATCAATTGCTTCGCTTTGTTGAGTTCCGCCAATCTGGACAAGAACTCTTGCTGAGCGAGTGCGCCATCCTGGCCGGACTGCATGAGTAGCAAGTTGTAAAACATTTGTTCGGCGTCAAGCGCATGATTTTCCGCTTTTTATTGCCACATCAGTTCGAAATCCTCTTCCCGATTCTTGATCTCCCACGCCCTCAGTGTCGCCCCATACTCGAATTCGCTGGTCGTATATTGATTTCTTTCCTTGTTTCTTCGCGACTTCTTTATACTCCCTGTCGTTCCTTCTGGGCTTCCTGGCGTTGTTTGCGCAGCTCCTTGCTTTCTGCAGCCGCGGCTTCGCGTAATGGAAACACAAGAGCAAGAGTGATTATCGACACACAGGTAAGTCTCAGCATTTCGCCTCCTCTCTTCGATGAGTGTTGAACCATAGGGATGGTGTATTCGGTTGTGTCCGTTGAGCCCGTTAAGCCTGTTGAGCCGGTTATGTTAGGCTATGGCTGCGACCCAAATTCTATTTTCGTATTAAACAGTGGCCTCAACGTACCTTGGTTGCCTCCCGGTGCACGTCCATAGGAACCAGGCGGCCTAAGACGGCCGCTTGACCTCGATCCAGGTGGCTAGAGCGCGCCCCAAGACCTCACCGGTTTCAGACAACAGAGCCGTTGCGGCCTGATGCTTGCGACCTTCCGATTGAATCGGCCAGCCGACGATCACTACGAAAATAGAGTGTTATACGGAAAAAGGTGGGCACCTCCGCCCGGATAAACGGTTTCGAAAGACGGTTGAAACTCGCCGCCAACGGGCTGAAACCGGACCGTTCCCGTCTTCATATAATGAGTTTTAATGCAGCTTGAAGGTCGTGCCTTCCAATCGGCATCTGTATAGGGCCCGGTCTAAGACTCCGTAAGCGACTCAGACAGTCAGCCACACTTCGCAACCGTTCACCCGGACTTCCGGCGCATTATTTTCATGAACCGTGGTGGCGCGAAGGGCCATGTGCGTTTAACGGGAGAAACCCGCCTGATGGGTTCAAGACTTTGAGT
>JBATHN010000895.1:0-1556 GCA_049666885.1 Desulfobacterales bacterium | reverse complement strand
GTTCAGGTCGAACGCATCGCCAAGCGCGGAACGCTGAACGCCCGGCAGGTCAAGATTCCCGGCATCATGGTGGATTGCGTGGTGGTGTCCCGTCCGGAGAACCACTGGCAGACGTTTGCCGAGGTGTACAATCCGTCTTTCAGCTGCGAGGTGAAAGTTCCGATGCACTCGATTCAGCCCATGGAGATGAATGACCGTAAAATCATTGCCCGGCGAGCGGCCTTCGAACTGAAAGCCAACAGCGTGGTAAACTTGGGAATCGGTATGCCGGAAGGAATTGCCAACGTTGCCAAGGAAGAGAAGATCCTCGATTTTATCACCCTGACGGCCGAACCGGGCGTCATCGGCGGCATTCCTGCCGGCGGCCTCAATTTCGGTGCGGCGACCAACACCGAAGCCTTGATCGATCAACCTTACCAGTTCGATTTTTACGACGGCGGCGGGCTCGATATGGCCTTTCTGGGCCTGGCCCAGGCGGACAAGGCGGGCAATCTGAACGTCAGCAAGTTCGGCCCGAAACTGGCCGGTGCGGGCGGTTTCATCAACATCAGCCAGAACGCGAAAAAGGTGATTTTCGTCGGCACGTTCGCTGCGGGAGGGTTGAAGGTGACCCTCACAGAGGGACGGATACAGATCCTGCAGGAAGGCAAGGTGAAGAAATTTGTCGACCGGGTCGAGCACGTGACCTTCAGTGGAGCCTATGCCCGGCAAAAGGGCCAACCCGTGCTCTACGTGACGGAGCGCTGTGTCTTTGCTTTAACGGAGGCCGGCATGAAACTGGTCGAGATTGCGCCGGGTGTGGAGTTGGAAAAAGACATTCTGAGCCTGATGGATTTTCAGCCGATTATCGACGGTACGCCCCGTCTGATGGATGCACGCATCTTCCGGACGGAGCCGATGGGCTTGAAAGACGATTTGCTGACCTTGCGGCTGACGGACCGGTTGACCTACGATCCGCGCGAAAACCTCTTTTTCGTGAACTTCGAGGGATTTTCGGTGAACAGCCATGCGCTGGTCGAGCAGATTCGCGCGGCGGTGGAACAGGTCCTCAAGCCCATCGGGCGCAAGGTTTACACCATCGTCAACTACGACAACTTCAGTATTCTGCCCGAGCTGGTGGACGAATACACCGATATGGTCAAATACCTGGTCGACCATTATTACACCGGCGTCACCCGTTACACCACCAGCACTTTTCTGCGGATGAAACTCGGGGATGCGTTGCAGAGGAGGGATGTGGCCCCCCACATATATGAGAGCAGCGAGGAGGCCCGCCAAGCGCTGAAGGCAGATTGATGGCTTCGCATAAAGCCCAATCTCTGCGTTGCGCTGCATCTCGAAATTGCTGCGGCGTACTTCAGTACGCCTCACACTTCGAGATTTGCACGCCTTGACCTTGAACTTTTTACTTTGCCATAACTCGAATGATTTGCCAGTCTCTTTTTCAGTGTTGTCGCTTTGGGCGGTTGGCGGGTGTCGTCTTTCATTCAGTGGTATGACCATTTATTCATTAAGGTTTTATTTCAAATTTACAGCGCACAAAAAAATATCTTCCT
>JBATHN010000894.1:0-6066 GCA_049666885.1 Desulfobacterales bacterium | reverse complement strand
GAAGACGGAACCATCAAACAAAAACGATTGGGCCGTCAACGGCATGGAAACCCGCAAAAGCGACCGGCGCAATCTCATCCGTTCCTTGTACCTGGATCCCGAGAAGCTGAACGAGAACAACCTGATCCTGAAAGCCAAGTACGACCGGATGAAAAAAGAGGAAATCCGTTTCGAGGCCTACAACACCGACGGCGATTACGGCGTTCTCATCGTTAGTTACGGCACCATGAGCCGTGTGTGCCGCACTGCGATCGATCAACTGAAGGAACGCGGGATCGAAGTCGGGATGATCCGTCCGCAGACCGTATTTCCCTTCCCGGAGACGGCGGTCGAAAAGGCGGCGGCCAAAAAAAGTTGCCGGGTGGTGGCCAGCATCGAAATGAGCATGGGCCAGATGGTGGAAGATGTCGAGCGCGCGGTGAAAGGCAAGCGGCCGGTTCAATGGTACGGAAAATGCGGCGGTGATGTGCCGACGCCGGAAGAAGTGATGACGTTTGTTACGTCATTGGCGGCCTGACCGATTATTTTTATCGTTGACGAGAAACGGCGCTCCTCTCGCAACCAAATCGCAACAATGGAGCTATTCAAATGGGCAAGACATTTCAGAAGCCGCTGGCTCTGTCCGATCAAGTGACCCACTATTGCCCGGGCTGCACCCACGGCGTCATCCATCGACTGGTGGCCGAGGTCATTGACGAGTTGGGAATTCAGCGCCGAACGGTGGGAATTGCACCGGTCGGGTGTGCGGTGCTGATGTACAACTACTTTACCTTCGATTTCCTGGAAGCCGCCCACGGACGCGCGCCGGCGCAGGCGACCGGCATGAAGCGCGTGCGACCCGATCTGGTGGTGTTCACCTATCAGGGGGACGGGGACCTGGCGAGCATCGGCATGGGGGAAATCGTTCATGCGGCCAACCGCGGCGAGAAAATAACGGTCATCTTCGTCAACAACGCGGTCTACGGCATGACCGGCGGCCAGATGGCCCCGACCACGATGCCGAATCAGCGGACCACCACATCGCCCTTCGGTCGCCGGGTGGAAGAGGTTGGCATGCCGATCAAGATGGCTGAACTCCTGGCCGCGCTGCAGACACCCGCTTACATTGCCCGCCAGACGGTCATCAAACCGAAGTTCGTCAACAAGGCCAAGAAGTCGATAAAAAAGGCCTTCGAATACCAACTGGCGGGGCAATGCTTCAGCTTTGTCGAGGTGGTGAGCACCTGCCCCACCAATTGGGGGCTTACGCCCGTCGAAGCACTCCGGTGGGCCGAGGAGACCATGCTGCCCTATTACCAGTTGGGCGAATTGAAAACTCCCGAGTGAATCAACGCACCGCTCGAAGTATCGAAGGGCCTTTTTATCGTAAAGTCGCGGGCTGCGGGCCGGTATAATCGGGCGGAAAATGTGGAGGCGTCATGCAAAGCGAAGTGATGTTTGCCGGTTTCGGCGGCCAGGGAATCCTGCTGAGTGCCAAAATTCTGGCCCATGCCGCCATGGAGGAAGGACGCGAGGTCGCGTGGGTGCCTTCTTACGGTCCTGAAATGCGAGGAGGGACCGCCTATTGTACCGTTGTGGTCAGCGACCGGTTGATCGGATCGCCGATAATCCGTAATCCGATGCATCTGGTGGCCATGAACCGGCCGTCGCTCGAAAAGTTCGCCGCGCAAGTCAAACCGGGGGGCGTCATCCTGGTCAACAGCTCCCTGATCGACATCGGCTCGGGCCGTAGTGACGTCGATGAACTGCGGGTGCCGGTGAACGATATCGCCGTAACACTCGGCAGTGTGCGGTCGGCCAACATCGTCGCTCTGGCTGCATTTGTCGCCCGCAGCAAAATTGTCGCCATCGACACGCTGCGCGCTTGTGTCGAAACAGAGTTTTCCAAGAAGAAAAAACTGATTCCTTTGAACATGGCGGCCGTGGAAGAAGGCTGCAAGGCGGCGGCCTGAGGCCGTTTAGCCGGTTGAGCCGGTTTAGTCCCGCCGTATAGACGGGATTTAGCCCGTTGAGTTTTGCGGGGGCTGGATTGAAGGTATCATCGATTTTACCGAATAGCCGCCGCCGGGCCGCTACGAGTTGCGGGTTTCGGTTTCCAAGTTTCCAGTTTCCATTTTTAAGTTTCAACTTTGCCCATGGACTTGGACATGACTCTTTCCATACCCGATTACATCCTGGCCATCGAGCCTTACAAGCCGGGTAAACCGATAGAAGAACTCGAACGCGAGTACGGTATCCTTGATTCGGTCAAGCTGGCCTCCAACGAGAACCCTTTGGGGCCATCGCCGAAAGCGATCGAGGCCATTCGGGAGCATCTATCAAAATTGCACCGGTACCCGGACGGCGGCGGATTTGCCTTGACGGCCAAGCTGGCCGAAAAAATCGGGGTTTCGGTCAACACCATTGTTCTGGGCAACGGGTCCGACGATGTGATCGGCATGCTGAGCCGGGCGTTGCTGCGTCCCGGTGATGACGCCCTGATGCCGCAACCGTCCTTTCTGATGTATGCCATCACGGTGCGCAGCGTTGGAGCGCTTCCTGTTTTCGTGCCTTTGAACGATGCGCTGGCGATAGATCTGGAAACTATGCTCGGCCGGGTGACGCCACGAACCCGGCTGGTTTTCTTGTGCAACCCGAACAATCCGACCGGTACCGTTATGAGCGCCGCAGCGTTGGACGCCTTCCTGCGCGATCTGCCGCCGGCCATCACCGTCGTGCTCGACGAGGCCTATATCGAATTTGTGCGCGATCCGGCCTGTGCCATGGGGCTGAAATTCCTCGACTGCGGCCGCCCGGTAGTGACCTTGCGGACTTTTTCAAAGACTTACGGACTGGCCGGACTGCGCGTCGGCTACGGCGTCATGCCGCCCGACCTGGCCGCCATACTGCACCGGATCAGGCAGCCCTTCAACGCCAGTTCTCTGGCTCAGGCCGGTGCGGCGGCGGCGCTCGATGACGAGGCGTTTTTGCGGCGGACGATCCGGCTGGTTCACACAGGATTGGACTACCTGTTCGATCAACTGGACCGACTCGGCGTAAGGTACTTCCCGACCCAATCCAACTTTTTTCTAATCGACGTTCAAACCGATGCCGACGTCGTTTTCGAGAAAATGTTGGCCGAAGGAGTCATCGTGCGGTCGATGCGCTCCTACGGCTATCCGCATTACATCCGCATCAACGTAGGATTGCCGGCCGAAAACGAACGGTTTGTCGCAGCGCTCGGCCGTGTGCTGAAGATGACATGAAAAAAAGCGTCGTCACGATCGACGGACCGGCCGGGGCCGGCAAAACGACCGTCAGCCGGATGTTGGCCGACCGATTGGGATACCGTTACATCGACACCGGGGCCCTTTATCGGGCAATCGCCCTGGCTGTGCACGAAGGCGGCATTGACCCAAAAGATGATGCCGCGCTGGAAAAAATGTGCGCCGCACTCAGCCTTCGATATGTACAGGACGAAAAGGGGCCGCGTCTGCTGTCCAGCGGCAGGGACGTGACCGACAGATTGCGCACCCCGGAGATCACCATGCTGGCTTCGGCGGTTTCGGCGCGGCCGGTTGTTCGGCGCTTTTTGATGAGCGTGCAACGGGCGATGGGTCGCGAGAAGGGGGCCGTCTTCGAAGGCCGAGACATGGGTACGGTGGTCTTCCCGGACGCCGAGGTCAAATTCTATCTCGATGCACCGGAGAAAATCCGCGCCATGAGGCGCTTTCTGGAACTTAGGCCTAAAACGGAACTGACTTTCGAGGAAGTCGAACGCGACCTCGTCCGACGGGACAGAAACGACAGCACCCGGACGGAGGCGCCCCTGAAACCGGCGGTGGATGCCATTCGGATCGATTCGGCCGACCTGGCGCCGGCGGAGGTGGTCGCCGTCATGCTGGGCCACATTGAAAAATTTGTCGAAAATTAATCATTGTATTTTGCAGCAGTCTCTGATAGCTATTTTGGGTTATGCAACCGTTAAGCGGGAGCGGTGTTTAAAAATCGGTTAAGGGGGTACTTTTTTTCATGGAAGATTTGGGCAAAAACGAGGAGTCGGGTCAACTCAATCAAGAAACGATGTCAGACAGCGAACCGGGCAGTGATGCCGGTCCCCGGGAGGCGCAGCCGACCGAGACGGTAGACATGGCGGACGCTCCGCCGAAGGAGATTTCCGAGGAACAACCGGAGCAGGATGGTGAGAAAGCCGGTGACACCATGGAGACCCTGATGGACATGTACGAGGAGAGTTTCAAGCGTTTCGCCGAGGGTGAGGTGGTCACCGGCCGCATCATATCGGTGGACAAGGATCACGTTCTGGTGGATATCGGTTACAAGTCCGAAGGCCAGATACGAATCCACGAATTCAAGGACGAGAAGGGCAATATCAGCGCCGAGATCGGCGATAAGGTCGAGGTGATGGTTGAATGGTGGGATGACGAGGAAGAGCGCGTCGTTTTATCCAAGGAAAAGGCCCAAAACGTCAAGGTCTGGGAGGAGATCAAAAAATCCTACGATGATGAGGGGATCATCGAGGGCGTCATCACAAGCCGGGTAAAAGGCGGTTTTTCTGTCGATATTGGTGTACAGGCCTTTCTTCCGGGATCCCAGGCCGATCTGCGGCCGATCCGCAACCTCGACGATTTGGTCGGCAAAAAGTACAAGTTCAAGATCCTGAAATACAATCGCAAGCGCAGCAACATCGTCCTTTCCCGACGCGCCATTCTGGAGGAGGAACGCGAAAAGAAACGCACGTCTACGCTGGCGGTCATCGCAGAGGGCAAAATCCTGGACGGCGTGGTCAAAAACATTACCGAATACGGTGTCTTCGTGGATTTGGGCGGAGTGGACGGTCTGCTCCACATTACCGATATTTCCTGGGGACGCGTGAAACATCCCTCGGAATTGTTTTCGATCAGTGATCAGATCAAGGTCAAGGTCCTCAACTTCGATATCGAAAAAGAGCGTGTATCGCTGGGCATGAAACAGCTGACACCGGATCCTTGGACGCTGGCCGCTTCGAAATATCCCGTCGGCTCGCGCGTCAACGGCAAGGTGGTCAGTTTGACCGACTACGGCGCATTTGTCGAGTTGGAAGAGGGGATCGAGGGGTTGATCCACGTGTCGGAAATGTCGTGGACGCGCAAGATTCGCCATCCTTCGAAGGTCGTATCGGTCGGTGAACAGGTGGATGCCATCGTGCTCGACATCAAGCCGGACAACCGTAGAATTTCACTGGGCATGAAACAGGTCGCTCCCAACCCTTGGGACATGGTCAGCGAGAAATACCCGATCGGAACGACCATCGAGGGGAAAATTAAAAACATCACCGATTTCGGCCTGTTTATCGGAATCGACGAAGGAATCGACGGCCTGGTCCACATTTCGGACATATCCTGGACAAAGCGGATCAAACACCCGTCGGAGATTTATAAAAAGGGCGATCTCGTTCAAGCCATCGTCCTGGACATCGACAAGGATAACGAGCGCTTCTCCCTCGGCGTCAAACAGTTGCAATCCGATCCCTGGGACACCGTCTCCGAGCGTTACGAAGTCGGCAAGGAGATCACCGGTACCATTACCAACCTGACTGATTTCGGTATTTTCGTCGAACTGGAGGAAGGTATCGAGGGTCTCGTGCATGTCTCTGAAATCAGCAAGGAAAAGATCAAGACGCCCGTCGGAAAGTTCAATGTGGGAGATGTGATTACCGCCAAGGTAATGAACATCAACACCGAAGAAAGGCGCATCGGACTCTCCATCAAGCGGCTCGAGATGGATGATGAGCAGAGCATGCTGAGCGATTACGTGAACAACATGCGGCCGGCGACATCGACCTTCGGCGAAATACTACGTGAAAACTTGCAGGAGAAGCTGAACGAAGATTAGCGGTCGTTATTAAAAGAAAACCATTACGGGGCCGGCAACCATTGGTTGTCGGCCCCGTAATGGTTAGGGGCCACGTTTGTAACCTAAATTGATCGGTTCCAAGTTGCAGGGTTCAGGTTTCAGGGTTCAGAGGTTCAGAGGGTCAGAGCTCAGAGGTTCAGCGTTCAAGGAAGGACATCAAGTCTTCAGCCCTGA
>JBATHN010000893.1:0-3843 GCA_049666885.1 Desulfobacterales bacterium | reverse complement strand
CCCGGTAGATCAAAATGGGTTCTTATGGCGGTTGATTCCCCATCTTGCATCGGCCTTCCCCGAATATGGGGCGGGTCGGCATCTACAACTGTCCTTTCGGGGCCTGCTCAAGGTTCACTCGCGTTACGGCCTGCCAGGTTGCTGCAGTCCTTTCGACTTACATTTGTCCCTGAGGCTTCAGCAGGAAGGTCTCCCTATCCCACTGCCCAGGTAGCTACCGGGATGAACCGTCAATTTCCCGGACGGGACTTGCACCCGTTGGTGATTTGCGCCTTCGTGGCGCACCAACATATAGTGTTTGCTTTATTTCGCTTAGGTGGTTGTTCCGATGCAAATATTGCACCGGAACAAATAGCGTTGTCTAAATAAAGTTGGCAAGGATTTTACATGATAGATCTGGTAATCAAACGGGTTTATTATGATGCGGTGAGTTGTCACTAACAGTAACCGCACGATGCATCAAACGTTTGTTAAGTTATCGCTATCAATGATGTCGAAATCGGTGGAACACATTTAAAAGGTCATTGATTAATCCCATATCCGCACATATGATGGGGTTCTATGTTTGACTGCGACTCTTTCTATATCCGATAATAAATCAGATGTTGGACGGTGTTGCCGCCCGGAGCGGTTGGTGAACAGACAGAAACATGCAGATGGGCATTGTAGCGGCTCAACAGGTAATAACGTCATTTTAATATCTGAAAACTCGAAATGAAATACGCCCTTTTACACACCAAGCTTAATCGACCATCTGTGGCGCCTGACATCGTGCCGCGGGACCGCCTGATCAAACGACTCGAGCAAGGACGCAAACGGCCCTTGACATTGATCTCGGCCTCGGCCGGCTGCGGCAAGAGCAGCTTGGCCAGTTTGTGGACGGCGGCGCACGGTTGCCCGGCCGGATGGGTGTCGTTGGATGAGAGCGACAGCGATCTGCGCCCTTTCCTGAACTATTTGCTGGCCACCGTAGCGTAGCAACATTATTTGAAGTATATCTAAATAAAAATAAATCAGGTTATTACAAAAAAAACCAATACAGACAAATCCTCAACATGGATATCCTTCGCACCAAATTAAACCGCCCGTTGGTTCGCGCCAAATGGGTTCAGCGATCCCGGCTCATTGCACGCTTGGATGAAGGACTGAGCATGCGGGTGACGCTTATCTGTACGCCGGCCGGCTTCGGTAAGACCACTCTGGCAGCGCAATGGTTGGATAAAGTCCTTAGACCTTCAGTGTGGCTCTCCCTGGACAAAAGCGACAGCGATCCAGAGAGGTTTCTCCGGTATGTCGTAGCCGCTATCCAGACTGCGGTCCCGGATTTCGGGTCCCGGATGGAGCCCGCATTATCATCGCCTCATTTTCCGCCCCTGGAATATTTGGCCGATATGATCGTTTCCGACCTGACTGAGCTTGAAAAGCCTTTGGTGATCGTTTTTGACGATTATCACACCATTGTTTCCGATGAAGTGCAGAAAATTATCGGCCAAGTAGTGCAGCATCTGCCCGAAAATATCCACCTGGTCATCTCTACCCGCATGGACCCGCCCTGGTCAATGGCAAGGTGGCGTCTACAGCGATGGCTCAATGAACTGCGGGCCGCCGACCTGAGTTTTACACCTGAAGAAACAAGGACATTCTTCCAGAATTCCACGCTGACGGCTGAAGCAATAGACATACTTCAAAAGCGATCTGAGGGATGGATAGCCGGCCTGCAGCTGGCGCTGTTGTCCATGGCAAATGCGGACGACCCTGAGGAATTTGTCAAAAATTTCTCGGACAGCGACCGCCTGATCGTGGACTACCTGATGCAAGAGGTGATTTCACGGCAGCCAGAAGACGTGCTCGACTTTCTGTTTGTCACGGCGCTGTTCGACCGCTTCTGCGCCCCACTCTGCGACTTCCTGCTGGCTGATGCGGATAGCAGACAGCCCAGCAAAAAAGTTATCGCACGGATCGAAAAATGGAACCTCTTTCTGGTGCCCCTCGACAGGGAGCGCCTCTGGTATCGATACCACCATCTCTTTCGTGAACTTCTGTTGCGGCGCACAGCACGCCGGATGCCGGATGACCGCCGTTTTCACCTCAACTGCTCGGCGGGGCAATGGTTCGCCGGCCAGGGCATGATTTCGGAAGCGATCATCCAATATATCGCCGGCTGCGATGTGGATGCCGCCACGGCAGTGGTTGCTGAACACCTGCATACGGTCATCGACAACGATCTTTCCCGCCGGACCCTGGGGCGATGGCTGGATATGTTTCCGAAGTCGGCCGAAAATCAGCGGCCGGCCCTTTTGGTGGCCCACGCCTATTGCACGCTTTTCCGCTGGGATTTGGCCGGGATGCTGCTTTTACTGGATAATGCCGAGGCGCTTCTGCGCAACCCTTGTACTATTCCCGTATCCAAGTTTCGAAAACTTTTAGGAGACATCGATGCCCTACGCGGCTTTCAACTGTTCTGGCAGGGAGATGCGGAAGGTTCCCTGCAGCATGCGCTAAGGGCCCTAGACGTTGTACCGAAAGATCATCATTACACGCGTTCATTGGCGGTCATTTATGCTGCCGCCTCTTTGGCCATTGTCGGCCGACGTGATGAAGCCTTGCATTTGATGGAAGATGCGTTAACAGAGACTTATGCCGCAGGCAGCCGGAATGTCGGCCCCTTCCTTACGACCCAGGCAGTGATCCATTACTACGAGGGCAATTTTAATGCTGTTAAGAAAAGCGCTGAGCGAATGTTAACGATTAATGAATCCGTGCCGCTACCCGACTACTGGCGAGGCTACGCTCACTATTTTCTTGGGAGCGTGGCTTATGAGCGTAACCTTGTGGATACTGCAGCGGACCACTTTCGATGCGCCGAACAGTTGCGTTACCGCATGATGACGCGCAGTTACCATGATGTGCTGATTGGATTGTCGCTGGTCGCCTGGGCACGGGGAGAGGTGGACGTAGCTAAAGAATATGCCGTTTCGGCACAGAACTTTGCCGTTGAGGTGAAAGACCCCTATTCATTGAAGATTTCGGATTCCTTCGAAACCCGGCTGGCCATTCTTTCCGGAGAGGTTTTGGTCAAACCGGAGGCGTATTCACCCACTGTTGACAGCAATCGATTCTGGCTGGAGGTCCCTTCTTTGACCCGTGCCGAATATCTCATCAATAAAGCGACTCCGGAAGATTGCAGCACCGGGCTCGAGTGTATCGAAGACGCTCTGCAACGGGCGGAGCAGCATCACAATACCCGGCAGATGATCCAGTTCCTGGCCGCCAAGGCCGTGGCACTCAAATGCGCCGGGAATTTGGAAGGAGCGCTCGAAGTCCTTGAAAAGACGCTCCACATGGCAGAACCTCTCGGGTTTGTGCGAACTTTCCTCGATCGCGGTCCGGTCATGGCTGAGCTGCTGAATGCTTTTTTGGAAAGGGGCCCTGACAGTCCTTATATCCGTCGCATTTTAACTGGATTTGGGGATAAAAAACCTTCCGAAATGGCAACGGGCATATCTTCTTTAGACCAACACGCCCAAGCCGAACAGGTGCCAGATGCGATTCTTTCAAGTGGATTGAGCAACCGTGAGATCGATGTGTTGAAACTGCTCGCAGAGCGACTTACCAACAAAGAGATCTCCCAACGGCTGCTCGTTTCTCCCGAAACGGTTAAGAAGCACAACTTTAACATCTACCGTAAACTTGAGGTTAATGACCGCCGCCAGGCCGTTGCTGCCGCAAGAAAACTCGGCGTGTTGTCTCTCAAGGGTTAGCCGACTCCACCCACCTGCAGTTTCAACCTGAATTTCTGATTTATCTCCAATTTTTTACCCTTCGTCTTTTGCAGCGTTGGGG
>JBATHN010000892.1:0-3109 GCA_049666885.1 Desulfobacterales bacterium | reverse complement strand
ATTTGAGTGAGTGAGGCAGGACGACCGGCCGACCTCTTATCGTTTCCAAAATTTTTTTTGATCTTCACGCTCCGGCTAATAGCGACTATCTCGCGGCCAACTTAAGATCACCGAGTGGACCGCTGATCCGGACCGGAATTCCCCCTCCGGCCTTCAGCCCGGCCAGAACGGAGCCGGTGACCTGAACGCCGGAATTTTCGAGAAACTGCTCCTGCGGCATGACGGTTCCGTTCAAATTCACGACGCTTTGCATGAGGTCCGTGTTCAATGAGACCGATCCCGCAAGATTGCCTTCGACCTGTTCGCCGGTCAACGCCACGCGCGTAATTTCGAGGCGTTGATTCCGAAGAACAGCGTCGGCATGGACTTTGTCGAAACGAACTTGGTCAAGAGTGAAAAAAGGGGTTCCCAACACGACGGACATGTTTTTAATATCCAGGTTTATGCTCAAAGTCTCCGGCCTGCCGCTGGCGGCGACATAGACAAACTGGCCGTCCAGAAGACCTTCGAAATGATTGGTGGACAGCTGCTTTAAGAACGGGATGCCGCTCAGTTTCAGACCGGCGACCACGGCATCGATCGTCACCTGCCCGGTGCCGTCAATTTCAGCCGTTCCGGTGACGGCCCCTTCGTAGGTCTTCATCCTGAAGGAATACAGTTTCCTGTCGCTCAATAGCGTCTTCAGGTGCGGCAAGATCACCAAATCGTCGGCAAACAGAAGGGGGCTGTTATCATGATCCACTTGAACCCGCTGAAGCCGCACACCGGGAGGTAACATCAACCCGGCTTTTGCGACGGTCACCTGCAACGCAGGATTGACGCGGCCGATCTGCATGACGATAAACGTCTTTAGCCGTTCGGTCGGAAACAGGTAATAAACAAAAAAGGTCGCTAAGGCAACCGCGTAAATACTGTACAGAAACCACTTTTTTTTATCCATGGCAGAAAAAAGGTCGCACGGAGTCAAACGGGTTGTGGATTACGGGCAGCGGGTTGGAAGGCCAAGTTTCGCTCTCTTGGGATCTTTTACCGAAGCTCATAACCCATTTTGTTTTTTAGATGTTTTAATTTATCATTCTCGGTCATTTTAGGCAAGCCGGATCCGAGCGCCCGGCGCTTATTTCAATTATCCGCCTCTTGGGCTCGCGAAAAAATAAGTTGGTGATTTTGGGTATTGAGTCGCTCAGCCGGCAAGGCGTAAAATCGCTGGAATATCTGGATATTCCAAGATTGTTACACCGGCAGACGGATGGGATGCATCGGCGTCCAAAATGCTAAGTTATTTTTAAACGAGCCCTTAGTGGCCCTATTCGTTAATACGGTGGTATTCAATGGCCGATGCATCCCGCCGCGCCGTGTTGATCGGCGCGCGCACACGCTTGGCATGCGCGCTTCTCGCCCCTTGCGCTGCAGGCGCCTCGGTCATTTCGGTGCGTCACCGTATTTACGAACAAGACCACTTAGATCCGGCACTACCGATACGAGTTTCGCAACATCGTCGGGCAGACGGGTGCGAGTCGGTGGACCACGGCTTGTCATTATTTTTGAATGTTGACCGTCAGCCTGTTTTGTGTTTATTTAAGACATTTATGAATGTGTCGATATCAAATCCCGTGTCAGGATGGACCGGAAGCTCACGGCACCTGCACGTAGCGGTTAAACGGTGTGGGCCGTTCGATTTTTTTCCGGATCCTCCTGCCGCAGGCGTTTTCCCCGGCGACAACCTTCGCCCGCCCCCCTATATTTACGCCTCGTCAATCGACGACCGACAGTCGCCGTAACATCAGCATGATGAAACGATCCCCGATCGCCGTGGTTGGAATGGCTGGAATTTTTCCCGGCGCCCCAGACCTGACGACATACTGGCGCAATATCGTCGCTAAATTTGACGCCAACCGCGAGGTTCCCCCGGACCGATGGGTCGCTGATGCCGAACGCATGGTCAACCGGACCCCGACCCCGGACAGAGCCTTTCACCGTCGCGGCTGTTTCGTCGACCCTGTCGCATTCGACCCGACCGGATTCGATCTTCCGCCGGATCTTTTAAAAGACCTCGATCCGATGGTCCATATGGTCTTGACCGCTGGCCGGACGGCGGTTTCAGACCCGGCGCCGATCAGGTTCAATCGCAAGCGCACCGGTGTTGTCCTGGCGGCGATCGCCCTTCCGACCGACGCAGCCTCCGCCCTCAGCCGGAATCTTATTAGAAGTCTGATCGAGCAACAGCTCTTCGGTTCCGCAACCTACCGCCCCCCATCCGTAGCCCAGCAGTTGGCCTCTCGGGTAACGGCCCTACCGGCAACGATGTTGGCTCGGGGCCTGGGACTCGGCGGCGGCGCCTTCACGCTCGATGCGGCTTGCGCCTCGTCGCTTTATGCCGTCAAACTGGCCTGCGATGAACTCGCGGCTCGAAGAACCGACGCCATGCTGGCCGGTGGCGTCTCAAGGCCCGACTGTCTTTACACCCAGGTCGGTTTCAGTCAGTTGCGGGCCCTGTCGGCCTCGGGCCGCTGCGCCCCCTTCGACCGCAGTGCCGACGGCTTGGTGGTCGGAGAAGGTGCCGGCATTCTCGTTCTCAAGCGGCTCGAGGATGCCCTGACAGACAACGACCGGATATATGGCCTGATTCGCGGCATCGGCTTGTCGAACGACATGCGCGGCAACCTTCTGGCCCCGGACAGCGAGGGCCAATTGCGCGCCATGCGAACCGCGTATGCATCGGTCGGATGGTCGCCGGACATGGTGGATCTGATCGAGTGCCATGGGGCGGGAACCCCGGTGGGTGACGCCACCGAACTGCGCAGTCTGCGCGCACTCTGGGAGTCTGTTGATGGAGCCGCCGGCCGCTGCGCCGTCGGTTCGGTCAAATCGATGATCGGCCATCTGCTGACCGCCGCCGGAGCGGCCGGCATGATAAAGACCTTGCTGGCCCTGAACGAAAAAATCCTGCCGCCGTCGCTCAATTTCGAATACCCGCCCGATGACAGTCCCCTGATCGGCAGTCCCTTCCGGGTGCAGACGTCGGCCGAACCCTGGCCTGGCCGCACCGACGGAAGTCCGCGCCGCGCCGCAGTCAGCGCCTTCGGTTTCGGTGGCATCAACGGTCATG